>JANNPM010000166.1:0-3708 GCA_031400145.1 Chryseolinea sp.
TCCTTATTCATAATGTTGTTCCTCAATTTATTACTTGGTTCCTAGAAGGTCAAAAACATCCAAATTTGCTTCTTTAGCGCCATTTTGAATTAAGTTTGCAAAAATCATGTTTCAAAGACTGAGAACCAAATTATGACGAGCGACATTAAAACAGCCGAATTTTCGATCAATACTACCCTTCTTGACAAACTTAAAAAAGAAGGTACCACTAAGACGTTCGCACCAGACACCGTGCTCATTGATGAGAACGACTACATTAAGTTTGTGCCTATTGTCCTGAATGGCTCAATTAAGGTTTTTAAACTTGATGAGGATGGACGTGAGATGCTGCTCTACTATATCAAGCCTGGCGAGAGCTGTGTCATGTCGTTCCTCGGTGCCACCTGCAACGGCACGAGTAAGATTAAAGCTGTGGTTGAAGAAGAAGCTGAAGTGTTGATTCTCCCCGTCCACAAGGCCACAGAGCTTATCCGCGAGAATCCTCAATGGATTCAATTCATCTTTGAGCTGTACAATAGACGATTTGAGGAGCTGCTTTCTGTTGTCAATGCTATTGCTTTCCAAAAGGTTGACGTAAGGCTTTGGGAGCTATTGAAAACCAAAGTCAAACTGCTCAAAACAGACGAACTCAGTATGACCCACCAGCAAGTGGCTGACGAACTTGGAACTGCCCGAGAAGTTGTCTCCCGCCTGCTCAAGCAGCTTGAGCGCGATAAGAAAATCTTACTCGGTAGAAATAAAATCAAAATTCTGGCAGCTATGTGACTATAGTTACTGATCGGCCGCAACAGCAAATCTAATTTTGTAGAGTAATTAGAAAATGCTGTATGGAGATCATTGGTTTTGTTGCTGCTGTCATAATGGGACTTTCACTTGGATTAATTGGTGGTGGTGGTTCGATACTCACCGTGCCAATTTTAGTCTATCTGTTTGGTGTTAATCCTGTACTCTCTACCTCCTATTCACTTTTTGTTGTTGGACTGACGAGTCTTATTGGTTCGTATTCACATTCTAAGAAAGGGAATCTTGATATCAAAACAGCTTTGATCTTTGGACTGCCTTCAATTGTATCGGTCTACGCAGTTCGGAAGTTCGTAGTTCCGATAATTCCCGAACATGTCTTTTCTATTGGAGATATGGTCATCACAAAAAGCATTTTCATTCTCCTGGTCTTCTCGGTGCTTATGGTGGTCGCTGCGCTTTCGATGATTCGTAAAAACAAAAGAGAGGTATTAGACTGCAATCAAAAGATTAAATACAATTTTCCGCTGATTCTAGGCGAAGGGCTTCTTGTGGGTGCTATCACGGGACTGGTTGGAGCAGGTGGCGGTTTTCTTATTATACCTGCGCTGGTTCTCTTTGGTGGTTTATGCATGAAAAAAGCGGTGGGAACTTCACTGTTGATCATCGCGCTGAAATCACTAATCGGATTCACCGGTGACCTGGGGTCAGGGCTTCAACTCGACATATCATTCATGCTGATGTTTGCTGGTTTTGCAACAGTTGGAATCATCGCTGGAACTCTGATTTCAAAGCACATCGCGAACGAAAGGTTGAAGCCTGCTTTTGGTTGGTTCGTACTTGTTATGGGCGTTTATATTATCAGCAAAGAACTACTTTTTACAGTTTAACATTTTAAATAGAGGCAATCATGAAATATCTAAAGTGGATTATAGGAATTGTTGTTGGAGGTATGCTTGGCTTCAGCTATTGGTACTTCATCGGATGTAACACTGGCACTTGTGCAATCACATCCTCTCCTATCAACAGTACCGTCTATGGTGGTCTGATGGGAATATTACTGGTCAATTAATTTTCAGGAAATCGCCAAGAAAAAACTGAAAATAACTCACTGTGACCTTAGTTACTGACGCAATCTCTTCAAAAATTTAAACTTGTATTTATTTATAAAACTATGTTAGAAATCATTCGTCAACCGTGGCCTTGGTATGTTGCGGGAGCATTAATCGGTCTCACGGTTCCGGCTCTGCTATTAATTGGCAACAAGCACTTTGGAATCTCGTCTTCACTAAGACACATCTGCGCTGCATGTGTTCCGGGGAATATTTCCTTTTTTAAATATGACTGGAAAAAGGAAGCCTGGAATCTTTTCTTCGTTGCCGGCATTTTAATTGGTGGGCTTGTAGCTACCCAACTCTTAAGCAATCCAGATCCAATAGTCGTTGCAACGGAAACAGTCAAAGATCTAGAGGCCCTGAACATCAAGGTCGACAACAACCTGATGCCCTCATCAATATTCAGTTTCGAAAATCTATTCAGCCTGAAAGGTCTGATCTTTTTTGTGATTGGTGGGTTTATGGTTGGATTCGGAACCCGTTACGCGGGAGGTTGTACTTCCGGTCACTCGATCATGGGACTTTCAACCTTGCAATGGCCTTCACTTGTTGCTACCTGTTGTTTCATGGTAGGTGGCTTCGCCATGGTACATCTTGTCTTCCCGTGGATCATGTCACTTGTAGCTTAAAAAGAGAAAAAAATGGAAAACAAAAATAAGATAGTGAGCACATCATCACTTCAGCCAGCTCACCCAATAGAATGTGAGGCACCCAATGATCAAGTGTCGAAGGAAGGAATATTTGGATCCAATCTGAAGTATCTCGTTCTCGGTGCTCTTTTTGGAATTGTGTTTGTGAAAGCCGAGATAATTTCCTGGTATCGAATTCAGGAAATGTTCCGATTACATTCCTTTCACATGTATGGCGTGATCGGTACGGCTGTAATTGTCGGAATGATCTCGGTCTTTCTCATCAAGAAGTTCAAAATTAAAACTGCTCAAAAAGAAACGGTAGTATTTCACGATAAGAAGTTTCATAGAGGAAATGTTATCGGTGCATTGATCTTCGGATTAGGGTGGGCATTGACGGGCGCTTGTCCGGGACCTCTGTTCGCTCAGATCGGAAGCGGATTCTTAGTTGTTGTGATCACACTGCTAAGCGCAATTGCAGGCACGTGGGTGTATGGATTATTGAGAGATAGGTTGCCACATTAATTATTATCGTCATGACACAAGTATTCTTTAATAATAAGAACCTTACTATCATTTTCTACGAGGACAAAAATTATCTTTTCCTCAAATGGAACGGATTTATTCCCAGCCAAGAATTTAAGGCATTGGCAAATAAAATCTTATCCGCTATTGACAAAACAAAGACTCACGCTGTAATGTCGGACAATACAAACTGGAAAGTTATCAATCCAAATGATCATGGCTGGGCTGCGAACCACTGGTTTCCGGCAGCAGAGAAAAAAGGTATAAGAAAGTTTGCAACCGTCTTAAGCAACGACTTTTTCAATCGCGCTGCTGAAAAGAACATTGAAGGCATGGCTAATGTGACCTGTAGAATCAATGCAATGGCTGATGACAGCAAATGCTAAGGCCCCAAGCTGCCTGTAATACACTTTAACCAGACAAACATCGTATGTCCTCCCGAGGAGCTGCAATGGCAGTGCTATTGCTTATTGTTAACAATGCGTTGAGTCAGCACCATCTCATTGCCCTGGACTTTATACCAAAGCACGATAGCTTGCGCAACATTCTTCATCGGCATGGAGAGTTTGAAGGGCATATCAGGAGCTACTCGATGAGTACTTTTAATCACGCGCATGATCCTGACTACTACGCGCAAGGGATCGGTGGTGGCCTGGCGTACTACTCCCCCGTGATCAAACGGTTTCAACTCGGACTCT
>JANNPM010000200.1:0-10168 GCA_031400145.1 Chryseolinea sp.
GGAACAAAAGCCTGCATTGGTATGATCAAAGGCGCAAAGTATCTGTCTCCTGACTTGACTAAAAACTATAGATTTACAGATTTCATAACCAGCAAGCTGACTTAAATCGGATAGTGTAAGAGGCCAACATGTCAACCATGGCATTTCCTGATACCGTTAAAACTTTTCCCCCTGGTTTTTCTGTCCCTGTAAAATTCCTGGAGAACAGGGACAATTATATTGTCTGGGTGATAGCTCCGTACCTCGAGACGGACGATGTCAACCTTCAGTATTATTACGACTACACGCAAAGTATTGCCGAATACCAAAAGGTATTTGACGAGATAGGCAGCGAATGGAAATGGGCGAATGTTACCATGCATTCGATTGAGGAGGTAATCATCCGCATAAAAAATTATCCTTCAGCCAAAACACCTGTTGTAATCAATCTATGTGATGGCGATGAGGTGAATGGCATACCTGGTGTTTCGGTCATTCATATCCTGGAAAAGTATGATCTCGTGTATACAGGTTCGAACGACCTTTTCTATCAAATTACCACTTCAAAGATTCCGATGAAAGAAGCGTTCGACGCTTACCGGGTTCCTACGCCGGCATGGAGAGTTGTCGATGACGAGCCAGATGTCCCTGTACTCTTTAAGGAGCTCGGAAGTACATTGATCGTAAAGCCGGCGGTGTCGGCAGGTAGCCTGGGTTTGTCAATCAAGAATGTGGTCACGCTTGAGTCCGAGTTCTCTGGCATACTCAGCGACATGCAAAATGGTTATCACGGATGGAAGCTTGACGCAGGTGGCATCTTTGTCGAACAATTTATTACTGGCCGGGAGTTCACGGTGCTCCTGGTGGGCTCATCAACACATCCGGACAAAATTCACTTCTATCCGCCGGTTGAAAGAGTATTTCATGCGTCGCTGCCCGACCGGGAACAGTTCCTTTCGTTTGACAGACTGTGGGAGACGTATGATGCAGAGACCCCCTTCCCGGATAATGGAAGTCTTTATAACTATTGCAAAGTTGAAAAGAATCTCATGGCGAGGCTTAAGGCCATCAGTCTTAAGGCGTTTCATTCGGTAGGTGGAATGGGATATGGACGACTTGATATCCGGATGGATAAAAACACCGGTAAGTTTTATGTGCTTGAGATCAATGCGCAGTGTGGCTTGAGCGAAGATGAGAACTATACTTCGATCGGTGCTATTTTGAGGTTTGCAAAAAAATCTTTTACTTATCTGGTAATTGAAATTCTTGAAGATGGATTAACGCGTTATGGGGCAAAACATAACGCTTAACAATAAATGAAAATCTGTGTCCTTCAACCTGATTACTCAACGACAGATGTTGACTATAAGCATTATGATCCACCCCGAAACCTAAGTCATCTGCTCCCTGATGATCAGGTGGATCATGTCTTTCTGAACAAGCTTACCACTTACAGGCAGCTGAAGGATCTCAGCAAGCAAGGCTACGATATTTTTGTAAATCTCTGCGAAGGATATTTAGAGTGGGAAGTTCCTTCAATAGATGTCATTCAAACACTGGATCTGCTAAATCTTCCCTACACCGGGCCAAATACAGTATTGTATGATCCACCAAAGCCATTGATGAAGTATGTGGCTTATTGCGCAGGGGTAAAAACACCGGCGTCCGTGGAACTCAACGCTAGCTATGGTTGTGAGGAAGTACTTGAAAAACTTCGGTTTCCTCTTTTTGTTAAGCCTGCAAAAGCAGGCGATAGCCTTGGAATCGATGAACGCTCATTGGTGTATTCCGGCAAGGAGCTAAAGGACAAAGTTCAATCTATCCTTAATCAGTATGACGAAATCCTGGTTGAAGAATACGTTGCTGGCCGGGAATTCACCGTGCTTGTCGCGGCTAACAGGGATGGACGAACCTGCAAAGCCTACAAACCGATCGAATATATCTTTCCTGAAGGGCGTGAGTTTAAAACGTACTCACTCAAAACATCGGAGCTCCATGCTGACTGCAATGTACCGGTACACGACTTTAAGATCGAAAGACAACTTAAGACCGCCGCGGAACAGGTCTTTGAAGCGTTTGGCGGCGTTGGATATGCGAGAATGGACTTCAGAATGGATGGTAGTAATGATATCTATTTCCTTGAAGTAAACTTTACGTGCTCAGCCTTCTATGAGAACGGTTATGAGGGCTCAGCAGATTACATCCTTAATAATGATCCGAGCGGAAAGACTGGATTTCTCCACGAGATTATCGCTGAAGGGATCGCCCGTCACGATGCGAAGCAGAAGAAATACATGCTAAAGGGAAGTCCCCTCTCGGGCTATGGCATCTTCGCCAGGCAGCGGATTCGTAAAAACGACGTTATTTTTTCAGGTGAAGGACTTTCACAACGTATCGTTTCAAAGCGACATGTACAAGATAACTGGAATGATCGCCAGAAGCTCGACTTCAAACACTATGCCTATCCCATAAGCAGTGAAGTATATATTCTATGGGATGAAAACCCTGTCAACTGGGCACCTCAAAACCATAGCTGTACACCCAATACTGCTTACGACGGACTTAATGTGATCGCTATCCGGGATATTACGGAAGGTGAAGAACTCACCGTTGATTATGCCTTATTCATTGATGAAAGTATGGAACCATTCACCTGTCAATGCGGAAGTGTGAATTGCCGGGAGATTGTTTTTGGCAACAAGGAAAATGCTGTTGCCCGGGTACGTGTGGCTCGCTAACCCAGCAATGTCACTTATCTGACTTTGAGCATCCCTGTGATGTGCAAATGATGTGATCTGTTCCCGGAGATGCCGACGCCAACTTTCCGCTTCACCGTTCTCCGTTGGATTCCCATTCTGGTGCAGTCCGTCCCGGAATAACCGCAACTAATGCGTTTCGGCTAATCAAATCGCTGTTTGACAACCAATTTCAGCATGTCCGGGTTTTGGATAGTAATTTGATTATTCTTTAACCGATTTGTGAAACTTCTCACGCTAACCCTATCCCTGCGGGCTATCAAACCGCCCATTTGGGATCGGGAATTTTTGCATCCACAGTTGACTTCCGCACAGAAAAAATGAGATCGGTTAGAGGCATATATCGCATTTTGACCTGCTTATCCCTTGCTATATTCTCCATGCAGTATAGCCATAAGGCATATGGCCAGGGGTTGATTAATCAAACCAATCTTTATATACCACAGGATATTGATTTGCATCTGGATGGCGATTTTCAAAATGATGGGTTTGTTCAGAATCAGGGTAATTTTTCTCTAACCGGAAACTGGCGGAACAATAATGTCTATCAGGGTCTCGGCAGAATCAACCTCTTGGGTAGCCGGGAACAGAACTTCTTCAATAACAAGAATGATGTATCTACACTTGTAATCAATGGTTTTGGGCCAAAGCGAATTCAGGATAAACTCTTGATCACAAAGATTCTCCAGCTCACCCTCGGGATCGTTACCGTTGCGGATAAGGATACCTTGAGAATCGCAAATGGCGCCCTCATTACCGAGGCCTCCTCACAGAGCTACGTGGAGGGTGCGATAACTCATGAGGGCACAGGTTACAAATTTTATCCCGTTGGCAAGAAGGGAGTATATCATCCTGTTGAGTTTCTTGATCAAACGGGCGTTAACCCCGTTCTGGAGGTCGAGGTCTTTGATGAGGTTCCAAAACTTAGCCTGCCGGCTTCAGGAAGTTTATTTTCAACCGTGTACTGGCAACGGAAAACGATAGAAGGTTCATTCATAAATTCTTCCGTTTCGCTGGGCCATTCCATTCCCGACAATTACACCGATCGTCACGCGCTTGAAATTTTTCAGGCTGACGCACTGACGGCTCCATTCACTCCACTCGGAAAGGTAAGCGTGGAGTATGGGGCTGACCTAGATAAAGTAACATCCGGCAATGGCGCTTCCGGATCCTTTTTTGTCATTGGTCAGCAGCTGACGCCTGGCGGGCTGCCCGGACAGTTCTACCTGTCCACTTCCATATCACCTTCAGCTTTGGATCCAGACAATAGACTTGTGAAAATTTTTGGAAATCAACTGGAAGAAGAGAATTTCCAATTTATTGTTTACAATCGATGGGGACTTAAAGTATATCAGTCAGGTTCGCTTGCCGATATGATCTCTGCTGGTTGGAATGGAAGCCAGCAATCTTCGGGCGAGATGTTGCCGTCAGGCGCATACCCATATTTTTTCAGGGCGAAAGCCAAGTCGGGTGATACCATTGAACAAAAAGGAATAATCTCCATCATTCGGTGAAACGCGTAGCCTCGATCATATCGATTATAATGGGATTAATACCCATACAGGATGCGCTTGGACAATCGCCTGTATTTTCCCAGTACTATGCTACGAGCCTTTATTTGAATCCGGCCTTATCCGGCCTTGAGAAAGATATCTATATGGGAATGAATTACCGCGCCCAATGGTCAAGTGCCGGGTTGCCATTTAATACTTTTCAATTCAGCTTCATCAAGCCATTGCTTAAACCTGGCGCTCATGTAAAACATCTTGGTGGCTTTGGCGCAACCTTCCTCAACGACGACGCGGGGCCGAACAAGGAATTCAAAACACAAAGCGTCATGGTGTCTGGCGCTTACAATTTTCATCTCACCCCTTACGGGAACAATATTCTTTCAGTTGGGCTGCAAGCCGGGGCGGAGCAGCAAAGGGTAAACTATAACAATCTCCAATGGTCTAGTCAGTATTCTGCCGCATTGGGTTTCGACAGCAACCTCTCTGGCGAAGCCGGATTGAATGACCAGGTGTTTAATCCATTGCTTAATGTGGGGGTGATGTGGTTATACACCACCCGGGGACGTTTGGCTTTTAGAACACTTTCCGCGTTTACAGGATTTTCTGTCTCCAATATCATTCATCAACGTAGCTACCGGGGTGATGCAAATGAGACTTCTGTTCTATTGTTTAAAATGCATGGTGGTTTTGCCACAGTGTGGAACCGAAAACTTGAAATTTCACCAAATTATCTCGTTCAATATCAAAATGCCTCCTTTCAGGTTAATGTGGGCTCCTATATGAGTTACTATTTTCAACCGCCTCATTTACATAATTCGAAAAGTACAAAGGTCATGGTGGGTGTCTGGTACCGCCTTCAGGATGCTTTCATTCTATCTGCAGGTTTAAGTAACCGGACATGGAACCTTGGGTTCAGCTATGACAATAACATTTCCTCCATGGGTCGAAATTTTGGGTCCGCAAATGCCTATGAAGTATCGCTTGCTTACAAGATCATCGTCAGTAAAGGTTTTAAAAGATTTTCATCGCCCCTGATCTGACGTCATGAGAATAACGTCCACCGACGGAAAATGTATAGTTTGTGGAGATCAACAGCTTGTATATCCGATTATGCGACTTTTTCTAGCTGTGATATTTTTTGCAGGATTGAGTCACGGAATTATTGCGCAGGATGAGCGCTCCGTCAGGGCTTTAAAAGACGAGGCGGACGGGTACTTTGAACAGGAGCAATACCACCTTGCCATCCAGGATTATCGTGAGCTTGCCGACCAGAATATCAAGGACCCAGGCGTTCACTACAGACTGGCAGAATGTTACCGGAGAACCTTTAACTATGTTGAAGCAGAAGCCTACTACCTGAAGGTATACTTTCTTTCTTATGAACAGTTTCAACTTTCGTTATACTACTATGCGTTGATGCTTAAATTGAACGGAAACTTTGATGAATCAATACAGTATTTCACAGAATTCATCAATCGCCACTCTGCTACCAATGACTTAAATGAATTTGTTGAGCAAGCGATTATCGATAGGTCAGGGGCGGAGACCGCAAAGGAAGAACTCAAATCGAATGACGGAAGTTATCTATTAGTTCCCCTGAAAATAAATTCTTCCTATAATGATTTCGCGCCGGCCGTACGCGATAGTACTACTATCGTGATCAGCAGCGGCAGGATATTTTCCAACAGGCAATCCATTGATGAAAGATTTGGAGAGGCATTTACCGACAACTATTACTTCGAGAAGCAAGCTGGTATCTGGACCGACAGGACGAAGCAGGTATTTAGTGTGACCAACACAAAATTTAACGACGGAAGTGGATGCTTCAATAGTGAAGGAGACAAATACTATTTCACCGTATGCGGAATGGATGGACCAAATTGTCGGATATTCCTCACGCAATATCAAAATAATAAGTGGACTGCGCCGATGGCACTCAATGCGAACATCAATTTTAAGACTTTCGAATCACGTCAACCGGCGATTTCACATGGAGGTGATTCCTTGATATTCGCGACCAACCGTCCGGGCGGCGCAGGGGGTTTCGATTTATGGATGAGCGTAAATTCAGGTGGAGATAATTGGGGGCCGGCCATGAACCTGGGCCTGGGCGTTAACACCGCCCTCAATGAGTTGGCACCCTGTTTAACCTCTTTTCCAAATGTACTTTTCTTTGCATCGGATGGCCATGAAGGATTTGGTGGATTGGACCTCTATATGTCGAAGAGATTGTCAACCGGAGAGAACATATTATATAATCTGGGTTCTCCTTTCAATTCTAACCGCGACGATTGCTTTTTAAGTTTTAGTGAGTTCGAACTTTATTGGAGCAGCAACCGGCAGGAGGGCCTCGGAGGTTTCGATGTTATGGGAGTGAAAATAATCTCGATTACGGCATTTATATCAAAACTGAATTTAAGGAATCGCAATGCCAGACGCGATATAAACCTGAAGCAGAAGACAGAAGAAGCCCAACGCCTGAATTTGCACGCTTCCAGATTAGAAGAGAAAATTGACTACGACAAGCTCACCTATGAAAAGAAGCAAATTGTTGACGAGATCGTTAGAACAACGGAAGCGAACCTGGCCGTCACCGCCGCGCAGTATAAATTAAGTGCAGAGGAGTTCGGGCGTTTAAAAAACATCGCGGAAGAACGTATGAGCGAAACTGAACTTAAGAATGGTAAGTTTCTCAAACGGATAGTGGCACCTGCAAATGGAAACGGTGACATAATCGTCACAGGCGTGCTTAAGGATTCTCTCTCAGGAGACATTCTTAACGATCATCTTATCCTATTGACAGATACTGGGGGCGAAGTCCTCAAAATCACCCGTTCCAATAACGAAGGTAAATTCAGATTTACCGGGGTCGCCTCGGGATACTTTAATCTACGGCTGGATAAAGCAGACCAGAATTCAAATGTTCATCCGGTGCTCACGGATTTGTTTATGACAATTCCGCCACGGCAAAATATCGTTCAGACCGAGAACATTTATTTTGACTTCGATCACTATAGAATTCGTCCTGAAGGACAAAAGGTATTGGACGAGCTTGCTTCCTACCTTAAACAGAACTCAGGGGCACAGTTGGAAATCTTTGCCTTTGCAGATGATCGCGGAACCGACGAATACAACCTGAAGTTGACACAAAAGCGAGGAGAATCTGTTGCTGAATACTTAGCGAGAAAAGGTGTCGATCAAACAGGCATTGCAATTGTTGCCAAGGGCAAACAGTCGCCAAAAGAGGTTGATGTCGAGTTGCAGCGGCAATATAACCGCCGCGTGGAGTTTTACTTGAATAGTAGTTCAGCTTCCTTTCAGGAGGGTGCGAAGACCTATATTTTAAAGAAGCAAGTCGACTGGAAATCACTTTCTCAAATAACCGGTGTATCTATCCACGATCTGACAGTCCTGAACGGACCCATGGTGGAAGAACCCAAAGCGTTTCAGCCTGTCCGTCTGCCTGTAAGCGCGAAGACAATTTCTGCGGAATTTTTCTTTACAACCTTGTGAGTTTAGTATGCCTGCCAGCTTCCCGGTTATCCGGCCACCCAGCGCGAAGTTGATGTTACCGCGTGATGCTAGTTAGCACAAGAGTCGTCACATCATTGTGTGTCGTTAGTCCCGGCCAACAACAATAAATGCACCCCAGGCTGAGGGATTAGGATTTTTCTTTATCTGGTCGAGCTGCGCAAGCTTCAACGCCTCTCGTTCAGTTTTTCCTTGAAAAAGGTATTGATAGAACCTGACCATTAGCTCCTGCGTTATCTGATCGTCTACCTTCCACAAGCTAATCAGTATATTTCGCGCGCCCGCCTGCAGGAAGGACCTTTGAAGCCCATAGACACCTTCGCCATTCTCAAGTTTTCCGAGTCCCGTTTCACATGCTGACAAAACAACCAGGTGTGTCCTTGTCAAATCCAGATTCATCACCTCATATGCAGTCAGGATGCCGTCGTCGTATATCTCCTGCGTCTCCTCTTTCAAATTTCGATTACCACCAGATAATACGAGACCAGCGTGAAAGAGAAAATCCTTCCGGGCTTCGCCGCGCAGCGTGATCCTCTCTGTGGAAAAAAAGCCGTGCGTCGCTATGTGCAGTATATCTGGTGAGTGAACATTCTTAAGGTTTTCCTCAGTTGCCTGCTTCTTTAAGAATATCTCCGTGCTCCACAACTTGCTCTGCAGTATTTCTTTGATTTTCACAATCTCCATGTTAGTTCCCGGCAGTGAGCCGAATGTTCCATCCCCTGCCTTCTGTGCTTTTGTATCGGTCATATCGAAGGCAGGGTCGCCCATGAGGGTAGCACGCGTGCCGGCAAAGGTCGCATTTTGCTTTTCGACATACTGCGCAGGATTCAGCAGATAATGAACATTGTACCGCTCGATAAGGAAGCTGCCGGAAGTCGGGTCCTGAAGGGTATTAAGATTCAGCCGGTGATAAACACCGTCACCGGATAAGTAAATTGTTGACTTTTTATTGATGAGGGATTCGAATGGTTTCCAATAGAAGTTATAGGAATTTTGATCGTTCACAGCATACGTCATCGCGTTGCGGTAGTAACTCAGGAACCTTGTTTCCATATTCTGACCTTCTTTCATCAGCACGAGGCTGGGGTTGGTCTGAGTTTCCCGAGTGGTGATGAGTGCTGCATAGTAAACGCTATCTGTAAAGCCAAAGCTTACCCTGGATGTGTTGTTCTCCAAGTACTTTTTCAGGTCGTATTTGCGAAAACGTATAATCTCAATGATCGCTTCATCTTCCTGCATCTGTGCCTGAATCTGATTCCATTGCACTCCTTGTTCCATCATTTTTTCCGCAACAGTCTCACTGGTATTCATGCTGATGGCCTTCTCAAGGACGTCGATGGATTTTTCAAGATCGGCCACTGATGTTCCTGCGTGCGCGAGGTCGTTGAGGGAGCGCTGATACAAATACCCAAGTTGTTCGCGCTTGGTCTTGAGAAGTTCGTATTGTTTCGTCAAAATAGTGTCACGTTTTTCAGTGATGAGATCTTTACGGTGACGTTGCGTAAAGAACAATAAAGACTTAATGGCTATTTGATTGTTGAATACCTGCGTTAGCAATTCAGGTCTCTTTGTCGACGCTTCAAAAGCAATTGTGTTGAAGCGTTCAAAGTCTTCTTTTAACTTTTTATAGAATTGCACCTGCTCATCTTCGCTGAGATTCGGAAAAATATATTTTATCTGACGGACAGCAAGCGCAATAGACTTCTGAAAAAGTGGAATTGAGCGTTCTGGTTTTTGTAATTCCCAGTATACAACGGCCATGTTGCTGGCGAGATCCATCAGTAATACAGACTGCTCACCGTAGATATCTTTTCTCAGCGAATATGCTTTTTCATAGTATATAATGGCCTCCTCAGCATTTCCCGTCGCAGTTAGTACGACTGCTATATTGTTCATTACACCTGCAGCAAGGTCATTGGTTGTGAGATTATATTTGTGCAGCAGGCCATGCGCGCGTGTCAACGTCTGGCGCGCTTCGGAAAGTTGGTTATTACTGCGGTATGCCGTGGCAAGATTATTCAGCACTGTGATATAGAAAGTGCTAGAGTCCGGGCTCACGCCCTTTAATGTTTTTTCAATTTCAACGAAAGTTTTTAGCGCCGTTTCAACCGAGCCCTGTTTAAGATGAATACCGGCGATATTACTCTGAAGTGTTAATGTATAGATTGACTTGGGTCCGTGCATCTGCGAACAGAGGGCCAGCGCATCCTGGAAATATTGGAGAGCTTTCTCTGTTATTCCGATTTTCTCATAGACATTCGCAAGATTGTTTAGGACTTCAGTGAGTCTTTCATTATTGACAGGGCTTTGTGATTTAAGTAGCCTGAAGGCATGCAACAGGTATTTTTCTGCACTATTGAAAAGCCCGGTTTCTGAATCCACAACGGCGGC
>JANNPM010000219.1:0-2047 GCA_031400145.1 Chryseolinea sp.
CGCATCTCCTCGCGTCTATTCATCACGCGGCTATAAACTTAATGATTTCAGACAGTTCAACCGAAAATCCATGGTAAGATTGTCAATATATGGTTGCGCCTTCATCCCGATCCTCGGCTGGACCGAATTCTAACGCTCGCAGCACTATGTACCGCAAAATTGGCGTCTGCCAATGCAAAAAATTCTCTATTTGAACTATCTTGCAAATATCGCAAAGAAGTTAAAGCTGCGCTAAAAAATTTCTTTTGCAAACCCGAAATGGCTCGCAAATCGCGCCGCTTTCGCCCAGCAATTCTCAATATGAAGAGGAAGGGAATGTCCTTGTGGATGAAGGGAATGCGCCAAAATTCTTTAGGGGTCTTGAGCCGGATGATGATGGGATGGTGTGGGCAGCAAAAAATGGCAAGACAGAAACGAAAACAGGCCGCCGAAGAAACAGCAGCCGAAGAATGGAGAGATGAAGAGGAGATGGCTTGTCATCCGGTATCGAGTTCGAGTCCTTTGAACATGAAATCGAGAACTTCATTCCAGTTTTGAAACTGGAAGTAGCGTAACAAAGCTTCTAAATCTTGGAAGAACCTGCGGCGTGTGCCTAAAGTCTGACGAATGGCGCGGTATTGTTCATCCACCAGGTCTAAAACGGTGTGAAACAAGAAGGCCAGCAGGTTGAGCGAGAGTAACAAGGATGCGAGATGCTGGCTACCATGGCCGAAGTTATGCTCGATGTGGTAGCCCTTGGTTTTCAGAACGTTGTTGTTCTCGTTTTCGACCTTCCAACGCGCTCGTCCATCGCGGATGATGGCTTCGACGGTGGTGTCAGTGACTTCAAAATCGGTGGTGAAGGCGTTTTTGTAGAGTTGTTCGCCGGTATCTTCGCGTGTGACGGTCACTTCACACCAGCCAACTTCTAAGGTATCCACATCCCCATTCAGCCGGAGTTTGTTGGCGTAGCGATAGGTATATATCTCGGCATAACGTCCAATCCAACGCCTGACCACTTTCGACCCTAAAACCCCATTTGCAGCCAGGAAATCTACACTTTGATACAAATGAGTGTGCGAATCAGGTTTGCAAACCAGAATGAAGTGCAAACCTTTGCCCTTCAATGCCCGGCAAAACGGCTCACGACTGAACAAATCGTCTCCCAAGAGGGTGATGCCTCGCTCAGCATAGAAATCACCCCATTTTTCGACCCAGCGCTTGGCGGCTTGTATCTCACAATCTTGTTTCTCATGCCCATCTTGTGGAACAATGAACTCCGGTTCCAATGAAATCACCGTTTCATTCCCCGGCTGCACGATCACAGGTGTCAAGACGCTGTGAAAATAGTTCGTTTTCCCATTGCTCAGTTCCCGGTGGTTGCAATTCTCACAATGAAGCGCCTTCGATGAGAAATATTCTGTCCCATCTATCGCCACCAACAACTGCTTGGCAAAGCATCGCCGCTGCTCCATCACCCCTGCCTGCTCCAATGCCTGAAAGGTTTGTCGATAGACCCCTTGCACATAGCTGGGATCAACCCCATCCAACAGGTTCCGTATTTGATTGTCGCTCGGTATCTCGCTCAAACCAAACAGGCTCTCCGCATTGCTGCGCCCTTTCCGCAATTTCATGTCGCGTTGGTGCGCCAAGAACGACGGGCTTTGCGTAAAAAATACCGAAAACGCACTCATCCCTACATCTGGCAGCTCGTAAATACTGTTTTTCCCAGTCCGTACATCTGGAAAATCCGCACAGGCTTCTTTCAATCGTTCTATCAGTCGGGGTAGTCTCAGGTTTTCTAGCATAATGCCCGCTAGATTATCACCTTTTTCCTCAACTTCATAGGGCACCAGCTCCCTTTTTCCATATTGAGAATTGCTGGCAAATCATTTAAATTCTTGCCTTTGCCAGAACTATGCAGTATATTAAAGCAAGATTAAATACATGCCAACTAAACTTAATCTTCCATCACAGATCAATATGTCAATTTCCAATTATTTCTTTTATCCCACACTGGCTTCATTAATCGAAAAACGTCAGCAAACTTTTCTTTTAAGTGGCGTGG
>JANNPM010000306.1:0-7283 GCA_031400145.1 Chryseolinea sp.
GGTGCCACAAACAATCCCTACCCGTGTGCGCTCGTCAAAGTTCTTCACAAACCAACTGGTGAATGCGCGGCAGGCTCTTTCCATGAGGCCGATAGATGCTATTTCATCCTGTTCGATGGTGTAGGCATCGAGCGCTTTTACTTGTTTTGCAGAAAGGATCTTCAGCATACGTGAAAAATTACACAATCACCTGTCGACTTCTCCCATGACTACATCAATTGAACCAATGATGGCGATAAGGTCTGCGACCAGAATGCCCTTGGCGAGCTCAGGGAGTACGGAGAGGTTAACAAAGCTGCATGACCGACACTTACAACGGAAGGGCACATCGCTCTTGCCGTCAGCGCGGAAGAAAAATCCCAGCTCACCTTTTGGGATCTCAGCGCGCACGTAGAAGTCCTGCGCCCTCGGGCGTATCTTTTTTGGCACAAGTGCCTGCGGATCAAAGTCCCGTGTCCTTCGGTGTTCGGCGGTCAGCTTGTCCAGACACTGCCTTATTATTTTTAATGACTCGTAAATTTCTTTAACCCGTACCTGCGTCCGGTCCCAACAATCACCCAGTTTACCCATTGCACCGGTGCCGACAGGAATATCAAACGCTAACTCAGGATAAACGGAGTAACCATCGACACGCCTGAGATCATAATACAAACCCGAAGCACGCAGCATTGGACCAGTCACGCCGCAGTTAATGGCCAGGTCCAGCGGCAGCACGCCTACATTGGCAGTACGCTGAATGAATATCTTATTTTCGAGGAGCACTGTCTGAAGCTCTTCCAGTTTCGGACCTATGTAGGTAACAAATTCTCTGCAGCGCTCCTCAAATCCTACGGGAAGGTCATAGAACAGCCCTCCTATCCAGATATAGTTATATAAGAGACGGGCACCGGATGCCCATTCAAGCAATCTGAGAATATGTTCCCGGTCGCGCATAAGCCAGAAGAACGGCGTGAAGGCACCTATATCCATTCCATACGTGCCCACGGCAATAAAGTGAGAAGCGATCCGGTTGAGTTCAGCGACCAGTACTCTCACATACTCTACGCGCTTAGGTATCAGGTGATCAATACCCAACATACGTTCAACACCCATGGCGTAAGCATGCTCACTGTTCATGGATGCCACGTAGTCAAGCCTGTCGACAAATGGTATGACCTGGTTGTAGGGAAGATTCTCCGCATGCTTTTCGAAGCAACGGTGCAGATACCCGATGTGTGGCACCACGGCTTTGACGATCTCTCCCTCCATAAGTACCTCGAGCCTCAGTACGCCGTGGGTAGACGGGTGCTGTGGTCCTAGGTTGATGATCATCTCCTCCGAGCGTAGCGTATCCGCATTAAATTTTCCCGGTGCGGAACTGCTCAGATTTCCGGGTTGGTATTTGTACTGTACCTTGTCGACGGGCATGTTGCTAAAATTCAACCTTAATATCCCGGTAGTATTGCTGTTGCTTGTAATCCTTCCTCAATGGATGACCTTCCCAGTCAGCGGGCATCAGTATGCGCCGCAGGTCCGGATGATTTGTAACGAAAATTCCAAACATGTCAAATATTTCACGCTCGTGCCATTCCGCAGTCCTCCAAAGGTGGCAGACTGAGGAAACGCTGGCGCCGTCCCGGGGTAATTCAATTTTAACCATCAGATGATGGTTGTACGGTATGGAATACAGGTTGTAGGCCACCTCCAATGTACCAGTAGCCTCTCCGTTGTCTATTCCGGTTACACAGGAAAGCGAATCAAAATACAGCGCAGGGTTGTGCAGGAGCTCCTCCATGACCAGTGGGAGGTCTTCGGTGTTGATCTTGATGCATTTTGGCGTAGCATCGACATCCGTGCCTGCGGGATGACGGCATATGCCGCGGATGATATGCATGATCTGCTCAAAGGTCTGCATGGCCTGTTTCCTTTTCCATAAGCCTTTCGATAGCGCGCGGGGCCATCAGGCTTTCGTTTCGTATCTTTTCGTGCAATTTAAGAAACCCGCCTATGAGGGCCTCTGGCCTAGGGGGACACCCTGGCACATAAACATCTACGGGAACAATACGATCTACCCCTTTCACTACGTGATAACCATGCTGCCAGTAAGGACCACCACAATTCGAGCAGGAGCCCATGGAGATCACATAACGTGGTTCGGCCATTTGCTCGTATAGTCTCTTTATGCGGTCTGCCATCTTGAACGTAACTGTACCTGCAACGATCATCACATCTGCCTGCCGCGGACTGGACCGCGGCGCCATGCCAAACCGATCCATATCATACACTGTTGTGCCGGTGCTCATAAATTCTATTGCACAGCAGGCAAGTCCAAAGGTCATTGGAAACATCGACGATAATCTTGCCCAGTTCAGCAGGTCGTCGAGACGGGTAACGATTACACCTCCGCTTTCAAAACGTTGATCAAGCAAACCCATTTCCGTACGGGTCAGTCAAGGGATGTCGGCTTATACTTCTCATTGATTGCGTTGTACAATTCTTTTGGAACGGTTGAATTATACACCGTCGGCGATGGATGGGGCTTCACCCAGTCAAGAAATCCATTCCTCCATGCATAAGCTAGTCCCAGGGCGAGGATGCCGATGAAGATCACCATTTCAACCATCGCGAACCACCCCCATGAAGGATTTTCTTTTATCAGCGCGGCATCTGCGTACACCGTTGACCATGGGAGCAAAAAAACTATCTCTACTTCAAAAAGCAAAAAGATAAGGGCGACTACATAGAAGCGTACATTGAACTGCGTCCATGCCGAACCTACCGTTTCTTCGCCGCTCTCATATGTTGCAAGCTTTTCCGGGTTAGGTCTGTTCGGGCGAATGAGCCGTGACAAGAACATTGTAAGCAAAACGAAAATTGCGCCGGCAATGATGAACAACAAAATTTCTCCAAATGCTGAAATGAAGTGCTGCTGATCCATGGCCTAAAGATAAGCACGCAATATGAGAATGTCTGCTATTTGTTTGGACTACAGATTAGACGTGTTGAAAGTATCTCCCTGAGACATATCACCGGATTCGAATCCCTTCTTAAACCAACGCATCCTTTGTTCAGAGGTACCATGGGTAAAAGAGTCGGGTACTACCTGGCCCTGGCTCTGCTTCTGCAGGCGGTCGTCGCCAATTGCACTGGCGGCATTGAGTGCCTCATCGATATCGCCCGGCTCAAGTACCTTGCCCATATTAGCGTGGTACGCCCACACACCGGCGAGAAAATCAGCCTGTAACTCGAGCTTTACTGAAAGCTTATTATACTCTTGTTGACTTAATTGCTCACGGGACGCATGTACTTTATCGGTGATGCCCATCAGGTGCTGCACATGATGCCCAACTTCGTGTGCTATAACATAAGCCTGGGCGAAATCGCCAGGTGCATCAAATCTGTTCTTTAAGTCCTGATAAAAGCTCAGGTCGATATAAACCTTTTCATCGATACTGCAGTAGAACGGGCCTGTTGATGCGCTTGCCGATCCACAAGCGGATTCCACGCCTCCTGTAAACATCACCAGTGTAGGTTCCCGATAATCCTTCATCTCTTTATTCCAAACATCTTCAGTATCTGCCAGTACTACCCGAACAAACTGGCTCAGCTGCTCTTCTTCGGCAGTGGGCTTATAATCGCCCGTTTGCTCCGTGGCGACAGTTCCACCAGATCCATTCTGCATTTCCTGTAAAACCTTCAAGGGATTACTGCCCGTGAGGAGGCTGATTACGATCACTACCGCCACCGTACCCAGACCGCCTTTGAATGCCATCGGGCCAATACCTCCCCGGCCGCGCTGATCATCCACGTTTGTACTTTGTCTTCTACCTCTCCACTGCATGGTAAATTCTTTAGATGCCAAATAATGGAGGAAAGTACAAAAGCTAAGTTCATCCTGCAACGGGAGCGGCAAAAACAAGAAGAACTTTGAGCCGGATTGGTCAACCCCTCTCCCACTCGCTTCCACTCACTTCCCACGCACTCCCGGCTCCCGTTTCAAAAACTCATCATACAGCTCCGTCTGGCGACTTACCATCGGTATTTGCCAGCCTCCGATAAATACGTGGAGGATATTTGTTTTTGTCTCAAAGGGATCGCCATCGCAGACAAACAGCGTAGCATTTTTGCCTGCCTCGATAGATCCCAGCTTGTCGGCTACGCCAAACATCTCTGCCGGCACGATCGTTACGGAACGGAGCGCTTCTTCTTTGCCCAACCCATAGGCTGCTGCAAAAGCAGCATTGTAAGGGAGGTTCCGAACATTCTCTGCCTGCGTTGTCCTGAGTGCAACGGTTACGCCAGCCTTCTTCATCAGTCCAGGATTTGCATACGCTTTGTCATAGCGGTCATAATCGCGTGTGGGCACAGCCAATACCGGACCGGCAATCACAGGAATGCCAGCTTTAGCAATATCTGCAGCAACTCTCCAACCTTCGGCAACGCCTGTGAGGATAACCTTTTTTACCTTTCTTTCACCGACCCACTTTAATGCAGCCAGAATGTCCTTGCTCGTGTTGGCCTCAATCATCAGCGCGCGCTCGCCACGTATCACGCCAAGCATAGCCTGCATCTCCGGATAATACTTAAGGACCTGCCGGGCAGAATCCAGTTTGGCGTATTGTAGCGCCAGGTCCCAGGTTTCATTTAATTTCCGGACTGCCTTCTCTGAAGATTTGCGAACCTCTTCTGGCGTACGTCGATCAAAGAATCCTTTTCTACCGGTATTGGGGTAGACTAACACGACGCCTTCAAAACCGGCGAACATCTGGTCGGGCGTGTAGCCATGGAGGTTGATCAGCGCCGCGGTGCCGGGAAAGAGATCTCCCTCCGGTGCGGCAATTACGGTGGTGACGCCGCTTATCCGTGTAACGGGAATAAGCACTGAGTTAGGGTTTACTGCAGAGAGGGCACTGAGTTGAGGAATTACGTCGCCGACCTCATTGAAATCGCGTGTGCGGGGATCAGATCCTACTTCGCTTAATCCAAGCTGTGTTCCGCTATCAATCATTCCCGGGTAGATCCATCTTCCCGTGCAATCAATAACTTCGGCACCTGTGGGGATTGCGACACCTTGCCCTACTGCAGTTATCTTTCCATCACTGATGACCACGGACCCTTCCTGTATGACGCCCTTGGTAACAGTCTGTATCGTTGCATTAGTAAGCGCAAACGTGCCGGACTTCGCCTTTGGACTTTGCGCAACGAGTGCCTGGCTTGTGATTACCAGAAGAATTGCCGATAATATTTCAATTGTTGTTTTCATGATTTCCGGATCACTTCAAGTCAAAAACGGAATAAAAATTTTCTTCCGCCTGCAACATGCAGTTGTCAACGTGATCGCTATTTGAATCTATTGTCCCGCCATCCAGCGGTTCCTTTGGATCAAGATAAATTCTTATGTCGTCCGGATCCTTTTCTCGGTCGAACCTGACGACACCATCCACAATAGTAAGCATGGGCACGCTATAGGATGAAAGCGGATGTCCCTCGAAGATGGCCACATCGCCTTCCTTACCGACCTCAATGGAGCCAACACGGGCCTCGATTCCCAATTGGCGAGCCGGATTAATTGTGATCAGCGATAAAGCTTCCTCGTCTGATAACGCACCATATTTTTGCGTTTTGCCAGCTTCATGATAAAGATGCCGCATGAGCTCGCCATCATCAGAATTTATTGAAGTCACCACGCCGTTCTTGGTGAGAATCGCAGCATTGTACGCTGTTGAATAGTACACTTCAAACTTGTAGGCCCACCAGTCAGCAAAAACAGAGGCCATGGCACCGTATTTAGCAAGCTCAGGCGCTACCTTAAACCCCTCGTTCACGTGCTGGAACACAAGTCTTTTGACGCCAAAATCAGCGCAAACTTTCAAAAGCATATAGATCTCGTCTGCGCGATAGCTATGGCAGTGAATAATGATGTTTCCTTTAAGTATTTCATATAACGTTTCCATTCGAAGGCTATACGCCGGAGCGGCTCCCCGAAATCCTTTTTGCGTTTTCGCTTTGTTGTACTTATCCCAGGCTGCGGCATACTCGTTTGCCTTTGCGAAGGCTTCCCTTATGACGAACTCAACCCCCATGCGCGTGCGGGGCATTATGTTATTGCCAGCGCCATGTACTCTCGTGGGATTTTCGCCCAAAGCAAATTTTATTGTTCGCGGTGCGCCATCCATCCGGAGTTCATCCACATTCTTCACCCCATAACGCAGCTTGATAGTTTCGCACTCACCACCAATGGCATTTGCCGACCCATGCATCGCGTGGATTGTAGTGACCCCGCCGCCCAAAGCACGGTACAATGAAACCTGAAATGGATTCAATACGTCGCCGGTGAATACTTCAGCAGTGACAGGACTGGTTGCTTCATTAATTGCATCCAGCGCAGCATGCGAGTGGGCATCGATAATTCCAGGCATCACAAATTTGCCTGCTGCATTAATCACGGTTACACCGGCAGGTGCCGGAATATTCCTCGCGATCTGTGCGATCTTTCCTCCGCGGATCAGGACGTCTGTACTTTCTAAAGTCCCTTTTGTGATGGTGAGAACGGTGCCGCCCTTAATCAACAAACTTCCCGGTCCTGACTGGGCCTGGACAATGTTTGTTGTCAATGTCAATGCGACCAAGCATGCACTCTGATAGATCTTCGTTTTTAAACGGTATGGGTTCATGAACATTTGCGGTCAGGGCTTCTAAGGCTTCTTATCACCTTCGGCCTTATCAGGCTTGGGAGGTTCTATTTTGAAAATCTGACCCTCAATAAAAACATAGCGTACTGTCGCCTTTTCATCAAAATAAGGCTTATGGCTTATTACTAAATTAGCAATTTTCCCAGGGTCAATGGTACCTAACCGTTCGGAGAGACCGAAGGCTTGAGCAGGGTTGGTGGTAAGCGCGGCGAGGGCACCGTCTTCCGTAAGCCCCGCTTTGATCATTCGACGAAGGTTTGGCTGTACGTCCTTTGATTTTACGGAGAGGCCGGAAAAGCCAAAGGGTATTGCTGCCTTTTGAAATGCTGCTGCCTGGCCCACATAAAGTGCGGTAAAATCTGCTATCCGCTTCTGGAGCGCCAGGCGCTCTACGCTGTCCGGTATGATCAGCTTATCATCCTTCTTCTTTTCTTTATCTTCCTTATCTTTGTCCTTTTTTGCCTCCGGCAACTCAAGGTTTAGAAATACTTTAACGCCTGAAGTCTTAAGTTTTGGTATGAGATCCCATCCCTCTTTGACTTCGGCAAGCATCAGATTGAAACCAAGCTGGTCTTTCAGGGCAAGCACGCGCTGCACGTCCAGGTTCTACTG
>JANNPM010000272.1:0-4054 GCA_031400145.1 Chryseolinea sp.
GCCGCCGGTGCGGTCGCCTGTGCCCAAGCCAAACGAAGCGCCGCTGATCACTAGTCAGGATGCGTTAAGCACCTTTTCTTCTGCACCTATTACATTACTCATAACCAATCTCCGGATAACGGATCCTGATAATACTTATCCCACCGATTTCACGCTTCGGATTGCCAATGGCGCCAACTATACAGTTGGTTCAAATACCATAACGCCAAGTCCTGGTTTTAAAGGTGATCTTACCGTACCGATTACGGTATTTGACGGCACAGATGAAAGTCCAGTTTTCAACCTGACCATAACAGTTCTTAACCGTGTGCCCTCGATCACAGGCCAGGCGGCGCTCACTACCCTGACAGCTACACCCATCACTATATTGCTCAGCAATCTAAGCGTAAGTGATCCCGACAATGTTTACCCCGACGATTTTACCCTGGCACTTACAGATGGAGACAATTATAGCATCAGCGGATCCACCGTTACGCCCGATCCGGCATTCCTGGAAGGCGAGCTTACTGTACCCCTTACCGTTAATGATGGCATGGAGAGCAGTGCCGCGTTCAGTCTAAAGATAACTGTGGATGAACCTGTGAACGCCGTACCGGAGATCACGGGACAATCTGCGTTGCAAGTGAACGAAGAACAGTCGCTAAGGCTGGCCACCGACATGCTTGTCATCGAGGATGCCGACAGTCAGATTTTTACACTGAAAATCTTCCCACCAGCTGCAAATGGTGATTATACAGTAAGCGGTGATGTTATAACGCCAGCCGAGAACTTTAATGGTGAGCTCACAGTCAGCGTTTCCGTCAGCGATGGAGAAAGTGAAAGCGCTCCCTATCCGTTGAAGATAGATGTAAGTCCAGTAAACGATGCGCCGGAAATCACCGGGCAGGATCCGCTGTCGACGTTTGTAACTACGCCGATCACCATCACAATCGAAGATGTTACCGTGTCTGATCCTGACGATTCGGTCTTTACCCTGAGCGTGAATCCCGTTTCAAACGCATCGAATTATACAGTGTCTGGAAACACCATCACCCCGGTGGCAAACTTCAAAGGGCCACTGGCGGTTTTGGTCGTTGTAAATGATGGTACGGTCAGCAGCGCCGTTTATTCTCTCGATGTAAACGTGTTGGATGCACCCAACCAACCACCGGTAATTGACGGACAAACACCCGATCCGATCATTGCCACACAGAATACACCTTTTGAAATATCAAACTTTAATCTGACTGTCACGGATCCCGACAGCAAGAACTTTACCATCACAATAAAGCCCGGTTCGAGCTATACGTTTGAGGGCGCTGTCGTTACACCCGCTTTCAACTATCTCGGGCCCCTGCAAGTCGTTGTCACCGTTAGCGATGGGGACGCGAGTAGTCCTGAATTCAGTGTAAATGTAAATGTAGTTGCTCCAAGTGCCAAGCCGCAGATAATCGGGCAGAAGTCCGTGTCTACCGATGAAGATGTGCCTGTGGCCATTGCGCTTAACGACCTCGTGGTAACGGATGCCGACGACACATACCCAGTCGGATTTACGCTAGATGTGTTGGAGGGTTCGGGATATACTGTTTCTGGCTTAACTGTCACACCTGCTAAAGACTTTAATGGATTCCTCATGGTTTCGGTTCAAGTTAATGATGACGACGGAAAGGCCAGCGATCCATACAATATGGCTATCATTATAAATCCGGTAGACGATGCACCGGTGATCACGCGATTTGAAACGGATGACATCTCCTACGAGCCGGGCGCGGAGGCCATCCTCCTGACGTCCATCTTTGACGTGGAGGATATCGACAATGAATACTTGAGCTTCGCGGAAGTGGGAATCACGCGCGGACAGTATACGAAGGGATATGACGAACTGCTATTCACCAACACAGCGACCATCCGCGGTGTACTCGATTTGGATAGTGGGAAATTGTCATTGATTGGTTACGCTACTATCCTGGAATATGAGGACGCGATAAGATCAGTCCGGTATCACTACACTCTTGAAGAGGAGAACACCGGAAGGCCGGAAACGCTTCCAGGCAACAAGACCATATATGTCAATGTACACGATGGACAACGCGGCAGCGAATCGAAAACCCGCACGATCATCATGGAGACCGATGTCGCCATAGATATTCCATCCGCCTTTTCCCCCAATAATGACGACGTAAACGAAACGTGGCAGATCATCGCGAAGACAAATCCACAACAGTGCGAAAACGCCGTCATCAAAGTATTCGACAAGCGTGGCCAGTTGCTCTTCCAGTCTGTGGGCATTGAAAAACAATGGGACGGCAGATATAACGGGCAGCTGCTTCCAATGGACACGTACTTTTATACGGTGGACCTGCATTTGACGTATGCCGAGCGGACGTACAGGGGGGCAGTAACCATTGTGCGTTGAATTCTGTGAGCCGTCAAGGGCCTATGAGTTTGTCCGATGTCGTTGAACCTTATTTGCCTTCTAAACTTCCTGTCCTGCCAGTTAGGCAGTTTCGCCGCCCCGTGCGCCCTTTACACGAGGCGTTAAACCCGCAGAGATGCACCTCATCACTCCTAATCCATGACTGACGAACTGTCCGCAACCGGGGCTCAATCCCTTCTGGTTGCGTTTTTGTTGAGGAGCGATCAAAGCAACGAACTATGGACGCCTTTTCAACGATGATCATCGAGGCTGTGGACAAAACGAAGAACGCAGTTGTCAAAATCGATGTATATAAAACGGTTAAAGGAAAATTAGTACCGGCGGGGTCGGGATCGGGATTTATCTTTTCTTCCGATGGGTTGATCTTCACCAACTGCCACGTGGTGGACGGTGCGGAGAAGATCATGGTGGGATTATTGAACGAAAATGAGATCGAAGCCAACTTGATCGGAAAGGATCCGGATACAGACATCGCTATACTAAAAATCTATTCTCAGGGATACTCCGTCGCCAAGCTCGGCGACGCATCACAACTGCAGATTGGTCAATTCATTATTGCCATTGGCAATCCTTATGGCTATCAGCACACCGTAACCACGGGGGTGGTAAGCGCTTTGGGCAGGACTTTGCAGACACAATCGGGCAGACTGGTCGACAACGTGATCCAAAGCGACGCGGCATTAAATCCAGGCAACTCGGGTGGACCGATGATAACAACAGACGGTGAGGTGATCGGCGTCAATACAGCGGTGATACAAGGCGCTCAGGGGTTGAGCTTCTCTGTCGACATCAACACAGCGAAAGAGATTGCGCGCCAGCTCATCAAAGACGGAAAGGTATTCAAAGCCTACGTTGGACTGATGCTTCAGGAGATCAACATCAATCCCAAGATCAGAAGTCACTATAATCTATCAAATAAGAAGGGCCTGTTCGTCACGCGCATAGAATCTGATTCCCCAGCGTCGAGGTCACAATTGCAGGAAGGAGATATCATCATTTCCTTCAACGGCAAGGCTGTAAACAGCACGCATGAGTTATTTAAAGAGCTGACGAGCCACAATATTCTCGCGATGGTTGATATCTCCGTGGTGCGCCATACAGCGCTGCTGAACTTCAGCATTGCGCCCGTTGAAAAGCGCCAACGCGTAGCCGCGTAAAACGTCTGCAATGCGGAGGCACAGCTTCAAAACTTGCGCCACCACCAAACGAGCGAACTGCGAACTTGCCGGGCACTTCGTTGCATGCTTTATTCCCCACCCCGCCCCATCCACACGCGCGAGACCCTCCATGCGCAATCGGTCCCAACTGACAAGTCTGGCAACTTTTTGATCTTTATGTTTCAATATCTCCCGCTGGCATTCGCTCGACCTGTTCGGTGATGATCTCCATGGGAATGGTAGTCCGGTTCTGGTCCCTGACGAGGTGGTTGATCATGCGAACGACCTCTACTTCACCGCATTCGATGTAGCGGAGAAAGCCGCCTTTGTATAACATGGAGAGGTTGCCGGCCTGAAGGGGAACAGGGTCAAAGATGGGATTGGCGGAGCCCGGGGTGGAGGATATTGGGTGAATGGTTGTGCTAAAACAGGAAAGGTTTTCAGAACTGGGGGAGGTCTTAACCGCAAAGGCGGAAAGGCG
>JANNPM010000316.1:0-3222 GCA_031400145.1 Chryseolinea sp.
CAAATGCAGAAAATTGCCAAATACATTGCAGATGGTGCTCTGTCATTTTTGAAGGCAGAATATCGGATACTTTCGATCTTCGTTGTAGTGATAGCCATGGTATTGGCAGTAAGCGCGAATCCTGAATCATCACACGCGGTGATCGGTCTGGCATTTGTCATTGGTGCTACACTTTCCGCGCTGGCGGGGTTTATTGGTATGCGCGTAGCGACGAAAGCAAATGTCCGCACAACTCAGGCCGCCCGTACAAGCCTGTCCAAGACTTTTTACGTTTCGTTCACGGGCGGTAGTGTCATGGGGATTTCGGTGGCCGCACTGGGTGTACTCGGGCTGACAATCCTGTTTGTGCTTTTCCAGAAGTTCTACAATGCGGACGGAACCCACCTTCATCGTGTTCTGGAGATATTGACCGGGTTCTCTCTGGGTGCTGAAAGTATTGCGTTGTTTGCGCGTGTAGGCGGAGGGATATTTACGAAAGCCGCTGATGTTGGTGCAGACCTCGTGGGTAAGGTGGAAGCCGGTATACCTGAAGATGATCCACGTAACCCTGCAGTTATCGCTGATAACGTGGGAGACAATGTCGGCGATGTGGCGGGTATGGGCGCAGACCTTTTTGGTTCATACGTGAGCACCATTCTTGCAACGATGGTGCTCGGGGCGACCGTGACAGTTCAAGATGATATGGAGGGGATGTCGCTCGTTTTGTTGCCGATCGCACTGGCCACTGCGGGCCTTTTGTTCTCTATTGTTGGGACTTTTTTCGTAAGAATAACAGAAACGGGCAGCCCCCAGCGCGCACTGAACATGGGGAATTTTATAGCCATAATTTTGACCATCGGTGCTTCATTTTTTCTGATTAAAGAAATGGTTCCGGAAAGTTTTTCAATTGCAAATAGAACTTATTCTTCCTTTAATATTTTCATCGCCGTCATCATTGGTCTAACTGTTGGATTTTTAATGAGCGTGATCACCGAGTACTATTGCTCTATGGGAAAACGTCCCGTGAATTCCATCATTGAGCAATCAATGTCTGGTCCGGCCACCAATATTATCGCGGGACTTTCAGTTGGTATGATGTCCACCGCATTGCCAGTGATTGTACTTGCGCTGGGGATTGTCGCGTCTTTTGAAGTGGCTGGCATCTATGGCGTTGCCATTGCAGCGTCTGGCATGATGGCCACAACGGCGATTCAGCTTGCGATCGATGCTTTCGGCCCTATTGCCGACAATGCCGGTGGCATCGCGGAGATGGCGGCCTTGCCAAAAGAGGTAAGGGAACGTACAGATATCCTGGATGCTGTGGGAAATACAACGGCGGCGATAGGCAAAGGCTTTGCGATTGCTTCTGCGGCTCTTACCTCGCTTTCGTTGTTTGCAGCGTTCATGACCATTACCCATATTACCGTAATCGACATTTCAAATGCGCGTGTACTCGGAGGGTTGTTTATAGGCGCTATGATACCCTTCGCATTCTCGGCACTGGCGATACAAGCGGTTGGAAGGGCAGCTAATTCAATGGTGGAGGAAGTAAGACGTCAGTTCAAAACAATACCGGGCCTGTTGGAAGGGCGACCGGGAGTGGAACCTGATTATGAAAAATGTATAACCATTTCCACGAAAGCAGCGCTCAGCCAGATGGTAATGCCTGGTGCCATTGCGTTGTTCTCACCGGTCATCATCGGCTTTGCAGCGGGTCCTGAAGTACTTGGAGGGGCACTGGCCGGAATAACCGTTTGCGGCGTGTTGATGGCGATATTCCAATCTAACGCAGGTGGCGCATGGGATAACGCAAAAAAATCTTTCGAAAAGGGCGTGGTGATCAATGGGGAGAAGTTTTACAAGGGATCTAATCCGCATAAAGCGACTGTAATAGGAGATACTGTTGGCGATCCTTTCAAAGACACGTCCGGGCCCTCGATGAATATCCTGATTAAGCTCACATCGATTGTTTCGCTCATTATTGCGAGCATGATCTCGTAGAATAGTTATGAATCATGAGTCGGAGTATTGTCCGCCAACTCGTGATCCTTAACGTTAGCGGAATGCCCGTCCAGTACAAGGTAAACATTGCTAGAGCATAACTTATAACTCATATTCATAATTCATAACTAGCCCGCTATGCGCAAGAACTCCGCCTTCGCCATCGTCCTGATCACTTCGCTATTTTTTCTGTGGGGATTCGCATTAAACCTTAATCCAATTCTTATCCCGCATTTAAAAAAGGCCTGTCAGCTCACTGATCTGGAGTCGGCCTTGATTGACTCCGCTTCCTACTTTGCATACTTCCTGCTGGCCATCCCCGCTGGCAAATTCATGGAAAAATTTGGCTATAAAGGGGGCATTCTGCTCGGACTCTTGCTTTTTGCGTTGGGAGCATTTCTCTTCTACCCCGCGGCGGATACACGTTCCTTTGCTTTTTTCCTGACGGCGCTTTTCGTAATTGCGTGTGGACTTACATTTCTTGAGACGGCTGCTAATCCCTATATAACGGTGCTGGGAGATCCTTCAAAAGCCACCCAACGCATTAATTTTGCTCAATCGTTCAATGGTCTTGCCGCAACGCTCGCGCCATTGATCGGTGGAAGGTTTATTTTGTCCGGGCGGACATGGTCGGAGCAGGATGAATTATCAATGTCGTCGCAGCAACTCGATGAATACTTAAATATGGAAGCCTCTGCCGTGAAAGTCCCTTTTATTGTGATTGGAATCATTGTGTTGATTGTAGCGCTGTTTTTCTGGCGCACGAAGTTGCCGGAAATATCAGAAGAGGAAGTAACAACAAAGGACCAGTCCATCTGGAAGGAAAAGAACCTTATTCTCGGAGTCGTTGCCCAGTTTTTTTATGTCGGAGCACAGGTATGCATCAGTAGCTTCTTCATCCGCTTTTCACATTATGTCGCAGGTATTGAGGAAAAGGCAGCAGCGGTATTCTTATCTGTCGCATTATTGGGGTTTATGGTGGGACGGTTTATGGGAACCTTCCTGCTGAACTATATCAGCGCATCACGCCTGCTCGCCATATACAGTGGATTAAACGTATTTCTATTGTTGTTAGCCGTCTCATTGGACGGGATGTTGTCAATTTACGCGCTTGTCGCTGTTGAGTTCTTTATGTCGATCATGTTCCCGACAATATTTTCGCTTAGCATTCGCGGCCTGGGTGCAAAAACGAAGCAGGGTGCCTCTTGGGTGATTATGGCTATCGTCGGCGGCGCCGTTTTT
>JANNPM010000350.1:0-3930 GCA_031400145.1 Chryseolinea sp.
GTGACAACTAAAAACAATTATTAACACATGAAATCGTCATGCACTGCGTTCACCCAAAAGGATGTTAATTAACCATGCGATTCCATGTGACAACTAAAAACAAATTATTAACACATGAAATGGCCATGCACCCCGTTCACCCAAAGTGATGATAATTTTGTCTGGCCATTCCATGTGACAACTAAAAACAATTATTAACACATGAAAAGATTTACTGTCTTCCTGTTTTGCCTGGGCCTGGTGATTGGCGTGTGCGGACAGGAGAAGAAAAGAAGACAAACTGCTTACAATAAGGCCAAGCAGTCAAAAGAAGACAATAAGTTCCTCGAAAAGCAATGGTGGCTTGGCTTTAAAGCCGGAGCGAATCTTTCAAAAGTCACGGTGGATAAGACGTATTCAGTCATATCGCCTACAAACTATGAGGCCAGCACCATTGGTAAGAAATACGACAATCTAAAGCTCATCGGCTCCCAGGCAACCATTGAGGTATCCTTTTACTTCAAGCGGTTTCTCATTAGTTTTCTACCCACGTATCAACACAGCCGGTTCGGGTATTCGAACCGGTTCGAATGGAAGTCCGAGGATGAAGACCAGTACCATGTTGAATTGAAATACTCGCAGGAACAAAAGCTTGATCACGCCATTCTACCGTTGCTGATTAAATATGATGTCTATGGCAACAGGCTGAGACCGTACGTGCAGGCCGGGATTTATTCTGCCATGCTGATCAACGCAAGCAAGTCGCTCGAAACATCCGGCATCGACAATGCGGCGGGCGGCGAAAATGAATTTTATACCGAGCGTATTGACGTCGGCGCGGATGATCTTTTCGCAAAGTATCATTGGGGATTGATGGGCGGTGTCGGGGTCAATTACAATCTTGGAAACCACGTTCGTCTCAATCTTGACATCATGTACAAGTACGGCATGAGCAACATTTCGTCGACAGAGAATCGTTATGGAAATGACAGGCTATCGGGAGTAGGTGATGCAATGGACGACCTCACCATGGATAATATTTCCGTTTCACTGGGTTGTCTCTTCCCGTTACGATTTCTCCAAAGCACACTTCAAACACTAGACAAATAATCAGGGTCATGATGATGAGAAAAACATTCCCCATACTTTTTGGTATTGCAGGGATCCTGATGACGACTTCTTGTTCGGAAGACTCCAACCCCGAGTTTGACAAGAATACCTTTCTTACCGTGTTCGATAACAACAAGTTCGATGCTTCGTATTTTCCAATCGATATGCGACAGACACCTGACGGAGGTTACATAGTGCTTGGTGGCCGAAAGCTTGAAGGGGAAGAAGAGTCTGACTTTACAGGGATATATCTCCTGAAGGCCGATCAATTCGGCAATTTTGTTAAAGAAATGGTCGTTGGTTCTTCTTCTGTTAATCCGGTTGCAGACTTCACAGAGTATCAGACAAAATATTATTTCATTTGCATGGACGCCAACTCCCAGCAAACGCAGATTGCCAGTGTGGACGCTAACCTCGAAAGCATCAGCATCTCGCCCGTTCAGGGAGGCATTACATATCCTGCTGCCGCATCTTTTGTTGACAACAATTTTGTGGTTGTGGGTTATAACAATGGTGACAAACAAACTGTCATATCTATCGTTAATCCCGATGGCGGAATTCTTTCGTCCAAAGGTTTTTCTATAGGCGTTGGCGAAGACGTGGAGAAACCAATACTTCAGCACTATTTGCGAACTGGAAAGCAGTATCCATTTGAAGCAGGCAAGGCAACTAACGGGCTATACTTCTTCAATGGCTTTTACAACTACACCTTCTCGCTGGTTTTCACTGATATGAATGCCGATGATCCTATTGGGATTGTCGAAGGGCAGCGCGAGCACGGAGGGTTTAGTGCGCTTACACCACTTAATGGAAACCGATTTGCCTCCGCGCGTTTTAATTTTGGCGAAAATTACCTATTGCCCGGCAAAGAACTGAATTCCTCGGGATTAACGTCAAGCACTGATCTGGGTGGCTACAGCTTGCCGGAGTTGGTTGAAGACGCCAGCGTCAAGATCCTGCGTGCGACCATTGACACTAAAAATGTGCTGATATACGGTAGCGATACAAGATCCAAACAAATTGCGCTTTTATTCTATGACGAAAGCACTGGTATCTTTATCAGCAGCCGTTATCTTGGATTTTCTAACCCATTTGAAATCGCCAGCATAACGCAGACTTCCGACGGCGGGCTTGCCGTATGCGGCCTAACGTACCTGGCTGGGCGGTTCCCGCGCATATGCATCTTCAAGATTTCCAGCGAAGATGTTATAGGAGATGTGAACAAGTAATTTCGCTGGTACCTTGCCGAAGAATCGATCGCCCATGACCATCCTTCAAAACGTAGACCTTCTCCCCTACAACACTTTTAAGATACGCACGACAGCCAGATACTTTACTGTATTGCGGACAATGGATGATGTAGCTGAACTGCTTTCGTCAGAACTCTTCCGTACCACGCGATACCTGATCCTGGGCGGCGGTAGCAACGTGCTTTTCCTGAAGGACTTTGACGGGCTTGTTATCAAAATGGAAATAAAAGGCATCGACGTCGTTGAGGAAACTCACAATACGGTCACCGTACACGCCGGAGCAGGCGAAAACTGGCATGCATTCGTGATGTACTGCGTGGAGCGCAATTATGGCGGCCTAGAAAACCTGTCATTGATACCAGGTACCTCAGGCGCAGCACCCATGCAAAACATAGGCGCTTACGGTGTGGAGATCAAAGACGTTATACGCAGCGTCGAAGCAATCGAGATTAGCGGCGGCAATAAAATAGCCTTTAGCAACGATGATTGTCAATTTGGTTATCGTGAAAGTATCTTCAAGCAGCATGCAAAAGACAAGTATCTTATCACGGGAATAAATGTGCTGCTTACGCAGAAGAAACATAAACTGAATGTGAGTTACGGCGCTATCAGGGAGACTTTAAAAATAATGAACGTTGAGGAGCCAACTATCAAGAATGTGAGCGATGCGGTGGTCCATATTCGGCGGACAAAGCTTCCTGATCCCACCGATGTAGGAAATGCAGGTAGTTTCTTCAAAAATCCTTCGATCACGTCGCAATTATTTAATGATATCAAACAGACTTATCCTGCTATTCCTTCCTATCCTGGTGCTGACAGCCTTGTGAAGGTTCCCGCGGGATGGTTAATAGAACAATGTGGATGGAAAGGCAAAACAATGGATAAGATCGGTGTGCATGCAAATCAAGCGCTTGTTATTGTGAATTATGGCGGAGGCGAAGGTAAAGATATCTGGGCTTTAGCGATGCAGATAAGAGACAGCGTTGTGAATAAGTTTAATATCACGTTGCAGCCTGAAGTGAATGTAGTAATATAAATAATGTGATTACTTTATCATGAATACATTCACTAACTACCTGTAAGATTTGCCGGCCGCGAAAATTTGTTGTGAAAAATTTCTTGGAGTAAAATAATTGTTATAACTTTTCATATCATTTAACAAAAATTTAAACACGCTATGGCAAAAACAGCGAAGAAGTCAGCAAAAAAAGCAGTAAAGAAAACTGCTAAGAAAGCTGCCAAGAAGAAGAAGTAATTAGGCAAAGCCTGAAGAAACTTTGCGAAGGGAAGTAAATTGTATTTGCTTCCCTTTTTGTTTTTTATAACACCGAAGAAGTGATGAGATGGAATCGGTCACAAGCTATAAGTCAAGTGTCCGAAAGAAGGCGTTGCTACATGGCCATCACTCCAGCCAATCAACTAAATCGAAGTGTGCATCAGAAGCCTCGAGCCATGGGTCGAAGGACTGCACCCGATTGCAAAAGAATCTAAAATTTATTCTTGTCTTCCCGAGGATGGGCGTGTAACTTTCGATCTCAACCAACCACGGTCAAAAATGGCACAGGCAACAACAAAAACTTCAACAACTCCT
>JANNPM010000365.1:0-8440 GCA_031400145.1 Chryseolinea sp.
CAATGGCATCCACATCATCGACCTCAATAAGACAATAAGCCGTCTTGATGAAGCAATTTTCGCCTTGAAAAATATTGTGCGTTCCGGACGCAAGATCATGTTCGTGGCGACGAAGAAGCAGGCAAAGGATATTGTAACAGAAGAAGCAAAGCGCCTTAACATGCCATTCGTTACGGAACGGTGGTTGGGTGGAATGCTCACCAACTTTGCAACGATCCGTAAGTCATTGAAGAAATTGGCACAGATTGAAAAGTTGATGAAAGATGAAGCTTTCACCAACTTAGCCAAGCGTGAACGTCTGATGATTACGCGGGAAAAAGCAAAGCTGGAGAAGCTTCTCGGTGGTATTGCCGATCTCAACAGACTTCCTGCTGCATTGTTCGTAATAGATGTAAAGCGCGAGCATATTGCGGTAACAGAAGCACAAAAATTAAATATTCCGGTTTTCGCGCTGGTGGACACAAACTCTGATCCTTCCGGCGTTGATTTCCCCATACCGGCAAATGATGATGCGTTCAAATCTATTTCCATTCTTACCAGGCACATTAGCAAAGTGATAGAAGAATCGCTGAACGAGCGCAAGAAGGATAAGGAAGATGCGGCGCACAAGAAAGACGAAGATGAAAAAAGACGTGTAGACGAGCCGGTAGAAGAAGCGAAATAATAATTTCAGGTAAAAACTTTGTCGTCCTGCCGCTTCAGTAAAAGAAAGCCGGTGGGACGATTTGTTTATTCCCAAACCATAAGTCAAAACTTGTAAATCAAAAATAATTATGTCAGCCATTTCAGCACAAGATGTAAACAAACTCCGCCAGATGACCGGCGCGGGCATGATGGATTGCAAAAAGGCACTCACGGAAGCCGACGGAGATTTTGAGAAAGCTATCGAGATCCTGAGAAAGAAAGGACAGAAAGTATCAGCGTCCCGCTCCGACAGGGATGCGAAAGAAGGTTCTGTGTTCATTAAGACGAGCAGTGATAAGAAAGAAGCGGTACTCATCGCCCTAAACTGCGAGACGGACTTTGTCGCAAAGAATGAAGAATTTCAGGCACTTGGAATGCTCATCGTGGAAACCGCCTTTAGCAATAAGCCATCTGAGAAGGAAACGTTACTGCGCCTTAAGGCAGGTGAGTTGACGCTCAATGATAAGATCGTTGAACTGGTGGGCAAGATCGGCGAGAAGATAGAAGTCAGTGAATACGTTCACATGAAAGGTGAGACGATAGTACCCTACATCCACGCTGGCTCAAAGCTTGGCGTATTAGTGTCATTAAAGGGTATAAACGGTAAAGATGTGACCGAGGCAGGCAAGGATGTAGGCATGCAGATAGCCGCTATGAATCCAGTAGGTATAGATGAAAAATCTGTCGATAGAACGGTTATTGACAAAGAGCTTGAAATTGCGAAAGCGCAGATCATTGCGGAAGGAAAGCCGGAGAACATGGTGGAAAAGATCGCTCAGGGGAAACTCCAGCGCTTTTTCAAGGATAACACGCTGCTCCTCCAGCCTTTTGTGAAAGACAACTCAAAAACGGTGGCCCAATATCTTGACAGCGTGACGAAAGGACTTACCGTGGCGGAATTCAGACGCATTTCGATCGGTTAAAACAACTTTAGTAAACAGGCTAAGCCAGGCGATGAACCTGGCTTTTGTTTTTTGCGTTTTTTTGAACGGGATAATATTAAATGCATGATCACCACTATTCACCCTTACGACCAGTCTGTTATTGGAGAATTTCACGAACTCGATGCCAGGTCACTTCAAAAAAAGCTCGATGCCGCCTCAGATGCTTTCATGATGTGGAAGCAGACAACCTTCTCCTACCGCCGTGAAAGGATGCTTGCAGCAGCGGCAGTCCTGTTAAAAAATAAGGAGAAGTATGCACGCACTATTACCATGGAGATGGGCAAGGTACTTGCAGAATCCATCACGGAAGTGGAGAAAAGTGCGCAAGGTTGCCAGTTTTTCGCCGAACATGCATCGTCGTTGCTGGAAGATCAGGTGATACCGGTAAACGCCAGGAAGAGCCTCGTGACATTTCAGCCAACGGGTGCGGTATTGGCCGTTATGCCATGGAATTTTCCTTTCTGGCAAGTGATCCGGTTTGCAGCGCCGGCATTAATGGCCGGAAATGTCGGATTATTGAAACACGCATCCAGTGTTACAACGTGTTCGCTATTGCTTGAGGATGTGTTCCTGGAAGCTGGGTTTCCTGAGGGAGTATTTCAATCACTGATAATGGACAATAAATCTATTGAAAGTATCATTCAATCAGATGTGGTGCAGGGAGTGGCACTTACAGGCAGTGAATACGCGGGATCGCAGGTGGCCGCGATTGCAGGAAAGCACATTAAGAAAACTGTGCTTGAGCTGGGAGGAAGTGATCCGTTCCTCGTCCTGGAGGATGCGGATCTGGACCTCACCATAAAGGTGGCGACGCAATCGAGGATGCAAAATGCGGGGCAATCTTGCATTGCGGCCAAACGATTTATCGTGGTCAAGAGTATAAGGGAGGAATTTGTCGAAAGATTTTCAGATTCGATCAATAAACTAAAACAGGGCAATCCCTTCGATGCAAACATCACTATCGGCCCTGTGGCGCGCGTTGATCTTGCGGAAACTCTGGAAAGGCAACTGCGTCAGTCTGTGAAAATGGGAGCGCAGCTGCGCACAGGAGGTCAGCGTGACGGAAGCAATTTTCAACCTGCACTGCTGGAGAATGTGCAGCCCGGAATGCCAGCCTTTGACGAGGAGACGTTCGGTCCATTGGCTGCTGTCATCACCGCTTCTTCCGAGCAGGAGGCGATTGCGTTGTCAAACAAAAGCCGCTACGGTCTTGGCGCATCCGTATGGACGAGCGATCTTGCAAAGGGCGAATTCATTGCCCGCCAGATTCAATCAGGATCAGTTTTTGTCAATGCCCTGATGAAATCCGACGTCCGCCTTCCATTTGGTGGAGTTAAGAAATCCGGCTATGGCCGCGAACTCGCAGAGGTGGGAATAAAGGAATTTGTAAACTGCAAGGCTATTTCTATAGCCTGAATATAACGCGAAAGGTAACCGGATACGCGAAACATTCGTTACGATTCAATGCTGAGTTAAAAGCGGTAAATATCCTCTCGGTATCTAGCGTAGTGGTTCCAGTACAGTGAGAAAAAATTAACATCTTTTGTCCAAGATATCTACATTTTTCAGACTGTTCAAACAAGCCATTAAGGGCGAGCAGCAAGATTATACAACGGGCAGCATAGACAAGGCCATATTCTTGTTAGCCATCCCGATGATTCTGGAGATGGCTATGGAGTCGTTGTTCGCAGTTGTTGACGTCTATTTTGTGAGTCGTCTTGAGGATAACGATGCCGTCGCCACGATTGGGCTAACAGAATCATTATTAACATTGATTTATTCGCTTGCCATGGGCTTGAGCATGGGCGCGATGGCAATGGTAGCGAGACGTGTGGGGGAAAAAGATATCAAGGCTGCGGAAGTGGCCGGTGGTCAGGCACTGCTTATCGGTTTGATCATTTCCATATTCATATCCGTTGCCGGTATATTCTTTTCCGAAGACCTGTTACGACTTATGGGTGCTCATGAATCGCTGATCAGCAACAATTCAGGCTATACAAGGGGGATGCTTATCGGAAATATTACGATCATGCTGCTGTTTCTCATCAACGGAATTTTCCGTGGTGCAGGCAATGCATCTATTGCCATGCGTTCTCTTTGGCTGGCAAACATCGTCAACATGATATTGGATCCGATCTTTATCTTCGGACTGGGACCTATTCCTTCTTATGGCGTTGTTGGTGCCGCCATAGCGACCAATACCGGGCGCGGTGTCGGTGTTCTGTACCAGATTTATCACCTCGTTAACAGAAAGGGACTTCTGAGGATCAGGTTAGAAAATCTTAATGCGCAGTTTGATATCATCAAAAGGCTGCTCGTCGTGTCTGCCGGGGGCACGGGGCAATTTCTCATTGGATCCGCGAGCTGGATATTTTTGATGCGCATTATTTCTGACTTTGGCAGTGCGGCGCTTGCGGGTTATACCATAGCTATCAGAGTTATTGTTTTTGCAATACTTCCTGCATGGGGAATGGCCAACGCAGCTGCGACGCTCGTAGGTCAAAATCTCGGTGCCGGCTTTCCAGGCAGGGCAGAACAATCAGTGTGGCGAACCGCGTTTTTTAACATGATCTTCATGGCTATTATAACGGTGCTGTTCTTTAGTCTTGCGGGACCAATACTTAGAATGTTTACGTCCGATGAAGAGGCACTTAAGAATGGTATACTCTGTTTGCAGATTGTGTCACTGGGATACATCTTTTTCTCTTATGGGATGGTAATCAACCAGTCATTCAATGGCGCCGGCGACTCGAGGACGCCGACGATAATAAGCTTCTTCGGCTTTTGGGTAGTGCAGATTCCACTTGCTTACGTGCTCGCCAAACCATTGGGACTAGGCCCCATAGGTATCTACGTGGCCGTTTCAGCAGTCGAATCCCTGATGGCCATCGCGGGCATCATTGTTTTCCGCAAGGGGAAATGGAAGGCGATAAAGATTTGACCTACCGAATGGCTCAGCTGCCGGGTTCTCGCTTTTTAAAAGCTGCCTTAAAAGCTTTGCTAAGTTCTTCGCCGGCATTCTTCAGACTTTTTTCTACCTCGTCCCAGCGTTCCTTATTTTCCGACTCTTTCTTAAGTTTTTCAGCAGCTACTTTTAATTCGTCATACTTTTGATTGAATTCTGACTGCAGTCGTTCACCGGCCTCATTTAATTCAATCATAAAATGATCTACCTTTTTGCCGAAACTTTGGAATGTTTTCTCTGATTTGCCTGGTTCACTGTTTTCCATAATCTGTCTTTATGTTAATAAACGAGAAATCGACACTTTGGTTGAACGGCCTTTTTTTGCGTTTCCTCTGCGCCTCCTGGGTTGGTTAATTTCACGACCTGGTGCGCAAAAAAAATGATGTACGATGTACTTGCTCTGAAAGTGCCTCGATATTACAGTGCCCGAATTAAATTTATTACTTTTGGAGCATACACACCAAATGCCTTGAAACGATTACTAACCTTTATCACGATGCTGGCACTGGTACTCTCTATGGAAGGGTGTGCATCTCATCATTCCAAAAAGCATAAGAAGCTGAGACCTGGTAAGCCGATTCCTTGTCCGCTAAAAGACTGCTGATGAACCTGCGCAAGATCGTAATAGCAATTGATGGTTATTCTGCTTGTGGTAAAAGTTCAACAGCAAAGGAGGTTTCGAATATTTTGGGATATCGCTACATTGATACTGGAGCCATGTATCGCGCTGTCACGCTCTATTTCCTCGAACAGCATATCGCCTTGACCAATCAGAAAGAGGTTGCGCGGGGCTTGTCTCAAATGCAGATTTCTTTCAAGGTAAATTCAAAGAATAGATCAGATACTTACCTGAATGGGCTTAATGTTGAACGTGAGATCCGCAGTATGCGGGTATCCGAAATGGTCAGCCAGGTGAGCACATTGAAAGAAGTCCGCGCCGCGATGGTTGAAGAGCAAAGACGCATGGGAAAAGAAAAGGCCGTGGTAATGGACGGACGCGATATTGGCACCGTGGTCTTTCCAAATGCAGAGTTAAAGCTCTTTATGAATGCAGATTTGCTTGTCCGCGCCTTCAGGCGGCAAAAGGAATTGCTCGGACGACACCAGTTGGTTGACTTGGATGATGTCGTGGAGAATATCATCAACAGGGACAAGATTGACACAACGCGGGTAGAAAGTCCATTGCGGCAGGCAGAGGACGCCATTCTCCTTGATACCACCCACATCACCTTTGATGAACAGGTTGATGAGGTAATGAGAATGGCATTGTCAAAAATGATCCAGTTAAATTAACAGCGTGATATCGCAACGGGAATTACGGTAAACGCCCCGCATCATGGAAAATGCCTTTCGTCGAGTTCTAAGATATTTTTTTAGCGGCACATTGTTCATTGTGCCGCTTGTAGCCACCGTCTATTTCACATTCGTTTCCTTTCGCTGGCTGGATAACCTGTTGAATCTTCCGTATACCGGGCTGGGTGTACTGCTCATCCTGGTGGCGATTACTGCTTTTGGTTATCTGACCACCAATTTTGCCTTTCGGACTGTTGCAAATTGGTTTGAGCTTCTTATCAGCAAGATTCCCCTGGTTAAGCTGATATACTCAGCGGTAAAAGACTTACTTGCCGCATTTGTGGGTGACAAGAAGAAATTCAATAAGCCCGTATTGGTTCGGATGAACAAAGACAACAATGTATACCAGCTGGGATTCATTACGCAACCCGATCTGGCCGCTATTGGTTTACAGGATTTGGTCGTCGTCTATTTTCCACATTCATATGCATTTTCCGGTATCCATTATTTTGTTCCGAAGGAAAGCATCAGGCAACTGAATGTGTCCGGTCCGGTAGCGATGAAGTTCATTATTTCGGGCGGTGTGAGTGGACTTGAAGAAGTGAAAAGCGAAAAGTGAAGAGTTTTGAGTGGGAAAGTGGTATCGCCCCCAGTTCCGTCACCCCTTAGGAACTTTACTGATGTTCCGACCACCTTAAGCAATGATTGTGATGAACTACCATCATTGCAATGCGGGCCTCCCTTCCATAGTGATGCACAAAGAGAAAGGCGGCTCGTTACGCGTACGAAGCCTGAATTATTATTGTTATCGCTTCTCTTAAAACTTGAACGTAGCCCCAATCATAATTGGGCAAAGGGCAAAACCTACTTCCCCATAAACTCCAATGTTATCTTTAAAGAAATAGCGTGCGCCTGCATACAGCCCGCCGCGAACTCCCCCATCGTAGCCGTCATTGTAAGAGCCACTGCCATCGTAATCGTAACTGGAGGATACAAAACCTAGCTGCGCTCCGGCATACGGGTCAAACTTCATATCCTTTAACTTGAGCAATTTGGCAAAATGGTACGAAGCGCGCGCTCCAAAATCGATAAAATTGTAATTCGCGTCAAAACTTTGATAACCATAATCCCACCGTGTATATGCAAGATATCCTCCGCCACTGATCTCGTCGGTAAATGCATACTCACCATTGACGCCAATGGTAACCCCACCCGCATACAGATATCCGAAACCTATTCCGGGACTAAGCAGAAAATTCCCTTTCTTGACACTCTGCGCAAGTACCCCTGACGGAGAAAATGACAGAAACAGCACAACAGCCGCCAGCATACAACCGATTTTTTTCATAGCGTATTTTTTCACAAAACTAATCAAAGACTTTTAATCTGACAGTCTTCTGATAGAAAATGTAACTTAACTGATAACACCAGAACCGACGAGCTCTTCACCTTTGTACCAGGCGCAAAACTGTCCGGGAGTTATGCTGCGTTGTGGCACGTCAAAAACAATATACAACCCTTCCGCAGTCTGGTGAAGCGTACTGCCGGTCAAGGGCTGCCGGTAACGTATCCTGGCCAGATATCGTTCATGGCTTCCCACGGCCAGCTTCAGGTCCTCGCGTATCCAATGCACTTCACCGGACGGAATGAAAAGACCCTTGCGGAATAGTCCTGGATGAAGGTCACCCATGCCGGTATAAATAATGTTTCTTGTGGTGTCTGTCCCGATAACAAACAAAGGCTTTTCAAATCCTCCGATCTGCAGGCCTTTACGCTGCCCAATAGTATAATAGTGCGCACCTTGATGATAACCCGCTTCTGCTCCCATCTCAGGTTCAAATTTATAACCGGACGAGACGTTCTTCAGGTCGTGACTATCAAACCCGGTGGCAAAGAGATCAGCGTCCGGCGGAATTACAATAACTTTTCCCCTTTTCACTTGCAGACGTTGTTGCAGGAATTCGGGAAGATGAACCTTTCCCACAAAACACAAGCCTTGTGAATCCTTTTTATCAGCCGTCACGAGGTTTACTTTTTTTGCCAGGGCCCTGACTTCTGATTTTTTTAAATCGCCAATTGGGAACAGCGATCGTGCCAACTGATCTTGCGTAAGCTGACAAAGGAAATAACTTTGATCCTTGTTAATGTCCTTTCCGCCAAGGAGCTGATGGACGGTTACCCCGTTTTCTTCAAAAGTTCGCTTTCGCGCATAGTGACCAGTAGCCACAAACGTTGCTCCCAGCTTAAGCGCTGCCTGCAGGAAAGTATCAAATTTTATTTCGCGGTTGCAAAGCACATCAGGATTAGGCGTCCGGCCGCGTCCGTATTCCGAAAACATGTAGTCGACAATCCTTTCTTTGTACTCTTTACTCAGATCAATTGCCTGAAAGGGTATTCCAAGATGCTGTGCAACGATCATCGCATCATTGCTGTCGTCTAGCCACGCGCATTCGGGGCTGATAGTTACCGAGTCGTCATGCCAGTTCTTCATGAACATCGCGATTACATCATACCCTTGTTCTTTCAGGAGATACGCGGCAACGCTCGAGTCAAC
>JANNPM010000437.1:0-10911 GCA_031400145.1 Chryseolinea sp.
CGTTATCATCGCTCATGGCGTGGGTTGAGGTTATTCGCGACGATCCCGACATGAAACAAAAGGGTGTCGTGGAAGAGCTTGAAAAAGACATACAGAAGTTGCGCGTCGTGACCGAACGCTTTTCCAGCATTGGCTCGATTCCCGCGTTAAAGAGAGAAAATGTTGTCTTGTTGATTAACAATGTGGTGACTTATCTGCGACCGCGTGTATCATCGCGTGTGCGCATGGAGGTATCGGCTTTGTCAGCAAACATCGCGGCGAACGTCCACGCTCCTCTCTTCGAATGGGTGATTGAAAATCTTTCAAAGAATGCTGTCGATGCTATGGGGAATACCGGGACGATCTATATCAAGATCTTGCGGGGAAATGAAGGCAAGATTTTTATTGACATCTCTGATACAGGTAAGGGAATTCCCCGGTCCAAAATTGACCAGGTGTTCAGGGCGGGATTCACCACTAAGAAGCGAGGCTGGGGGCTTGGCCTTACCTTGGCGAAAAGAATAATTGAGACCTATCACAACGGGAAAATCTTCGTAAAATCGTCAGAAGAAAATCTCGGTACCACGTTCAGGATCATCTTGAACGCAGCCTAAAGCCGCTTGCTTTATCCATTTCTTTCCACGCTAAATCAGCCATTTCTTTTACAGGATTATTGATCAATAATTCGTTATCTCGCCCTTTGTACTTCGTTCATTATGGGCTACTTTTGCGCTCGAATTTCAGAGCGCACATTTCTCAAAAACCGACAACAATGGCAAATATTGGCAGGATCACACAAGTAATTGGTCCGGTAGTGGACGTAGCCTTCGATGGGGAAGGTGTGAAGCTTCCAAATATTCTTGATTCTCTTATAGTTACAAAAGGAGACGGCACCAAGGTGGTGCTGGAATGTCAGCAGCATTTGGGTGAGGACCGGGTACGCACTATTTCGATGGAAGGTACCGAGGGACTGGTACGGGGAATGAAAGTGACGGATACAGGTTCTCCTATTCAAATGACCGTTGGCGAGGATATAAAAGGACGTCTTTTCAACGTTGTAGGAGATGCCATCGACGGTATCCGGCAGCCAAAGGGTACTTCAACGCTTCCGATCCACCGCCAGGCCCCATTGTTCGAGGACCTGTCGACGTCTACTGAGGTGCTTTTCACCGGTATCAAGGTAATCGACCTGATTGAACCCTACGCAAAAGGTGGAAAGATCGGACTGTTCGGTGGCGCGGGTGTGGGTAAAACTGTATTGATCCAGGAATTAATTAACAATATTGCCAAAGCCTATTCCGGGCTCTCGGTGTTCGCAGGAGTTGGTGAAAGAACCCGTGAAGGAAATGACCTGTTAAGAGAAATGATTGAAGCCGGCATTGTGAATTATGGTGAGGAATTCATGAAGTCACTGCACGCCGGCGGATGGGACCTTTCAAAGGTCGACGAAGAAAAGTTGAAAGACTCCAAGGCTACCTTTGTTTTCGGTCAAATGAATGAACCTCCGGGAGCGCGTGCACGTGTTGCCTTATCGGGGCTGACCGTGGCAGAATACTTTCGCGACGGGGATGGGACGGGAAAGGGGCGCGACATCCTTTTCTTTGTCGATAATATTTTCCGCTTTACACAGGCAGGATCGGAAGTCTCTGCCCTGCTTGGACGTATGCCTTCGGCGGTTGGCTATCAGCCTACGCTGGCCACTGAAATGGGCGCGATGCAAGAACGAATCACTTCCACTAAGAATGGTTCTATCACATCTGTTCAGGCCGTCTACGTTCCCGCTGATGACTTAACCGATCCTGCACCTGCTACGACATTCGCCCACCTTGACGCTACAACTGTGTTATCGCGCAAGATCTCAGAGCTGGGCATTTACCCAGCGGTAGATCCTCTGGACTCTACATCTCGAATATTGCGTCCTGAAATTGTTGGTGAAGAACATTATGATTGTGCGCAGCGAGTGAAAAGTATTCTCCAGCGTTATAAAGAATTGCAGGATATCATCGCCATCCTTGGAATGGATGAGCTCTCCGATGAAGATAAGCAGATCGTTCACCGGGCCAGAAGGGTTCAACGATTCCTGTCACAGCCTTTTCACGTGGCAGAAGCTTTCACTGGATTGAAAGGTGTGCTTGTGGATATTAAGGATACGATCAAAGGATTCAATGCCATCATGGATGGAGAATACGATCACCTTCCTGAAATGTCCTTTAACCTGGTCGGCAGCATTGAGGCTGCAGTAGAGAAGGGGGAAAGAATGATGGCGGAAGCAAGAAAATAAAAATGAAACTTAAGCTTCACAGCCGGTATCTTAATTTACGACCTACATGCATCTGGAGATATTAACGCCGGACAAGAAAGTATTCGAAGGAGAAGTGAAGATTGTAACTTTTCCCGGCGCCGATGGATCCTTTCAGGTAATGGATCATCACGCTCCGCTGATCAGCCTGTTGAAACATGGACGAGTGGAATACAAGGACATAGAGGGAACACAAAACATTGAAATAACGGGCGGTGTAGTGGAGGTGCTAAAGAACAATGTCATCTTGTTGGCCACGGGTGTGGTAGTATAAGATTTTTGTAATAGTTTCATTGGAACGTCTGCCTCGATGCCGCAGAGTCCTTGAGACAAGACTGCACCTTCATGCGGAGTTTTCCTTTCTCCTATGCAAACCACAAAACCCTTTGTCGTTCTATACGAAGATAACCACCTGTTGGTAGTCAATAAAGCCGCAGGGGTACTCGTACAAGGCGATGCAACGGGCGATGTTCCGTTGGTAGATCAATGCAAGGCGTACATCAAGTCGAAATATCAAAAACCTGGAATGGTTTTCCTCGGAGTAGTACACCGGTTAGACCGTCCGGTTACCGGGGTTGTTGTTCTTACGCGCACGTCGAAGGCACTCGAACGCATGAACGCTTTGTTTCGCGAAAGAGAGACGAGCAAGACATACCTCGCCATTGTTAAGCAGAAACCCTCCGAGCCGGAAGGAACTTTGATCCATTGGTTGATTAAGGACGAAAGAAACAATAAAACAACCGCCTACAGGAAGGATACACCCGGCGCCCTGAAATCAGAATTGAATTACAGCATACATGCCTCGGCAAATGGACACTGGATGCTGCGGGTAGAGCCTTTGACTGGCCGGTCTCACCAGATCCGCGTCCAACTGGCATCCATGGGATCCGTTATTTGTGGTGATCTCAAATACGGGGACGATCAAGCCAACGAAGATGGCAGTATTTACCTCCATGCGCGTCGCATCTCGTTTATTCATCCGGTAAAAAAAGAGCGTGTTACCTTCGAGGCTCCTCTGCCGGAAACAGGCATGTGGAAATATTTTACAAAATTTGATGAATTGTAATTCATGGCTACGCAATCGTGGATGGAAAAACTCAAACAAAGATGGAATCTCGGTAGTCCATTTCAGGTGTTTATTGTCCTTGTTGTATTTGCATGCACAGGCTTCACTGTTCTTTTCATAAAGAAACCTATACTACATTTTCTTGCTGGTCGGAATGGCGATACGGTCACGGCTTCCGTTTTATACTACTTATTGATACTTCCGCTGTATAACGTCCTGCTATTGGCCTATGGTTTTCTCTTCGGGCAATTCAACTTCTTTTGGGATTTTGAAAAGAGAACTTTGGACCGGATTTTCCGGCGAAAAAAAAAGCAACCCTAAGTTCCTTTTGGAAAACCCTGAATCCCGTTTCAATTATTTCATTACAGTGTTATCGTAAATCATTAGACCAACCATAGCATCGTAATCAACCAGCATTGCTCGATTTAACCTGTTCTCAGGTAAGATTCTCCACCACTGCAAACTGTTGCTTCCACATATCGTAGTATTTTTGCTTGTTGCTTATCAGTTCATCGTGTCTTCCCTCTTCGGCGACCACGCCGTTGTGCAGTACCACAATCTTGTCCGCACGAAATATAGTACTCAGCCGGTGAGCGACAATTATCACAGTCTTGTTCCTCATTCTCATCATTTCGATCATACGGTGAACGTACTGTTCAGCGCCCGGGTCCAGGGCAGATGTTGCCTCATCCAGTATTAACAACTCCGGATTGGTATACAATGCCCGCGCGATAGCGATGCGCTGTCTTTCGCCCCCGGATAATGCGGCACCATTTTCCCCAACGTTCGTATGAAATCCCTGCGGAAGCTTCTCGATAAATTCCAAAATGTTCAATGCGGAGCAAATGCTGATGATTCGCCCTACATCAGGCTCCAGCACCCCGAGCGCAATATTTTCAATTATGTTGCCAGAAAACAGATCAATCTTCTGCGGAACTATGCTGATACATTTCCGCAGTGACGCATGCTCTATATATTTTACATCGCAATTTCCGATGAGTACATGACCACGCTGTATCGGATAAATATTTTGGAGAATTGATATAAGGGTAGATTTGCCGCTCCCGCTTTCTCCGACGATCGCGCACGTTTTTCCAACAGGTATAAGCAGATTGAAATTGGTAAAAACAGTTACGGCAGCGCTATAGGTAAAATGAACATTTCTGAATATGATGTCTCCCATCGATTCGGGCGTCAAGGTAATTTTGTCGTCCGATGATTCTTGCTGAAGATCCATGATATCATAAAGCCTGTCTGCTGCGATCACCGCGTTTTGGACGACTTTGTTCATCCCAATCAGCATACCTGCCGGTCCTGTGAAGTATCCGATCAATGCATAAAAAGAAAGCAGCTCTCCGGGTGTTATCTTGTTTTGGAGAACGAATCCTGCCCCAGCCCAAAGCAAGATGATGGTAAATAGCCGCGCGACAAATTCTGCTGCACCTCCCGTGAAAATGCTGTTCATTCCGGATTTCTGGACGGACCCAAGCAACGCAATAAAGCTGTTTTCGGTCCTGCGATCAGCGTAGCTTTCTATCGCAAAGCTTTTGATAGTTCCTACGGCGCTCAGGGACTCCACCAACTGGGCTTCGAGATCAGCAGCGCTTTCCATCAGCAGCCTTTCAACTTTCTTGTTTACCCGGTTCGCCAGCGAATAAATAATCAGATAAAACGGAATGACCAGAAGGATGATTAGGGCCAGCTTCCAGTAGTACGTGAACATTAAGGCAAACGACAGTATGATGATGAAAAGGTTGACAGCCAATGCGATCGCGGCATCATTAATAAAGGCTCTGATCTTCATGGCATCGCTTACTCTGGACGTGATCTCACCAATGCGCATTGAGTCAAAAAATGACTGTGGAAGTCTTAGGACGTGCTTATAGTAACCAAGAATAAGCTGCGCATCGATGCGTTGGCCGGTTTGTAACATCATCGATCCTTTTGAGATACCGATAAACGTTTGCACAACCAACAAAGCAATCATGACGATACTCATCAGATTGAGCAGGTTTTCATTGCCCTCCACCAGCACGTAGTCAACTATCTTTTGTACATATATAGAGGTTGAGAGTCCGATAAGCGTAAAGACCGCCGCTCCCGTCAGCGCCTGCACCATCAAGCCTGTATGCGGACTTACCAGCTGCCAGAAGCGTTGCCAGGTTGGCATTTTGTGATTGCCGGTCTTAAAAGTTTTGCCGGGCTGGATAATGACCATTACTCCTGTCCAAACCTTTAAAAAATCATCATGTGTATAGTGATGAATATGTCCGTCTGCAGGATCCATCACTTCTATCACATTATTCGAAGCGCCATAGATGACGATATAGTGATGCAGGCCATTTACTGGCATGATATGGGCGATGACTGGTTTCGGAACGTTAAAAAGGGCGTGAATATCGCCGCGCACGCCTTTGGCTTCAAATCCAAGTCCAGACAACGCTTCGAGCAGCCCCATAACGCTTGTGCCTTTGCGATCGGTGGAAGCGAGTTGTCTGATCCGTGACACCGGGAGCATTAGCTTATAGTATGCCGAGATAGAAGCGATGCACGCAGCTCCGCAATCCGTCATATCGTGTTGCTTGACTTTAATCGACATTGGGAAATAATTAAAGGTTAGGATTCATCCAGTCGTCCATTTGATCATATAAAAGTTGCCAAAGGCTCCGCCTGGCAACCATAAATCTTGCCTGGACGGTCATACCCTTTTTGAGATATCCGCGATATCCATTACTCAATTGCAGGTGATCCTGTTCCAGGAGGCAGGTCACAATAAAAAGGGATTGACCATTTGAAATCGTCACGTCGTCAGAAATTTGTGTTACCCTTCCCTGAAGTAAGCCCCACTGATTGTAGTTAAAGGCTATTACCTGAATCCTCGCTTCCATTTCGTTGCGCAGCATTCCGATGTCACTGGGAGGCACATGAATTTCCGCAATAAGCGATGTATCAGGAGAGATGTATCCAAGTTCCTGATCTGAAAATATATAACTACCGGGATATACGCCTGTTAACTGCTGTAGAGACCCGGAAATGGGTGCAGCAATGTTCAACGCGTGTTGCTGAACCGTAAGCTGATTCAAGTCGTTCCGAAGATCAGACAACTGTCGTTTATACTCGTCCGACTGCCTTTCCCATTCTGTCATCTGGGTATGCGCGACAGCCTCAATATCATCTGCTGCTTTTCGCCATTCAAAATCCATGTCCTCCATCTCCGCTGCTGCGATCACTCCGTCTGCATATAGCGTCTGCGCGCGTTGACGCTCTTTTTGAATCTTCTTTAGCTTTGTAGCCTTTTCGCCTAACCTCCCCCCATAGTCAATCAGCACCTGCCTGTACAATGACGTGGCGAGATGCTTCGATATCCCCGCAATGTCTGGCATCCGGGATCCTACTGCCATCAGCATTTCGAGATCTTTCAGCATGTCCTGCGTCTCAGATATCTTGACGTCAAGATATCTTTTGCGCTCCGACAGTTCATAGGAATGGAGCTCAAACAGGACGTCACCTTTTTGCACCATCATATTTTCCTGCGCATAAACCTTATTGACAAAACCCGAAGCTGCAGCTTTCAGTATAGTTGCCTCCGCCGCTGGTTTAAGTGATCCATTGCAGTTGACGCTGACGTCGATAAACAAAAAGGGCAATGCACCGACTGCCAATAACAGGCATGCTATTAATGTTGCGTAGGTATGATAATTTCTTGCGTTCCTTTCCAGGAAGCCAGCCATAGAGACGTCAGGAACCATTTTAGTATCGCACGTTTAAGCAAGGGTACACCAACGAGATGTACCCTTCATTCACACATCACTTCAATCCAGGCATGGTTTCGTAAGAATATCGCGCTCCTTCCAGGAAGGCGCCGTAAAGCCGTATGGCTCGTCCCGCTACAAAAGCCGGCCAGTACCAGAATGACTCACCAGCTGTTATAGTGAGTGTTTCGTCAAAGGTCAATTCCTTTAAGTCACAATTGAATTTTTCTAATTTCATAGTGTTGGTGTCTAAATGGTTTAAATGAGAAATCTGATTATTGTGATTACCACCGATCAACGTTTGGCTACAACGTCATGACAAGACGGATATCTATCAGGCTGTCATGCGCTCACATAGGCTTCGGACCGGGGTAACTTCGATTGACATTTCTGCTACCATGCGTAGCGTGGCTTTGACTTATACAGTCCGTCTGATAAGCCTTCGCGAATGTCCTGAAAGTTTTCGATTGCCGATAGCAACACCGCTATAGTAAGTGTGATGGGAATAAATCCGCCACGAAGATTAAGCATTTCACTCTCCTCCAATTCTCGGAGAGAAAGCATGTGAATATCAAATGATTTCATTTTTATTTTTGTTATGAACTCCAGAAATCTGTCTGGTACAGTACCCCTTGCAAAGTGTATAACAATATTAGTGTTACGGCGTGTCAGCCATTGAGACAACCGTATTAGGTTTACAATACCTTTTACACGTTCCACCAAGAATTTTTTTTGCCTGCGCCATGTCGATCATTTCGTGTGGCAAAAATCTAATGATGATAATACCATCTTGTGCATAGCAATACCTGCCTTTGTCTTCGTCAAAGAACACCGGCGCAAATAGATCCTCGCGCATGTAATCGATCAATCGAAAGAAAGTGCTTCTTGAAATGCCAAGCCTTTGTGACAAGTGAATGGCCGTGCCAGTAGTTTTGCTTCGGATAAGCTGGTCCAGCGAAAGTATTAAACGCCTTTTTTCTTCCAGGGACATGGGCAATAACTCTTAATAAAAGGGGTACAACTAACTCCGCCTTGTGCTCTTTTTTTTCCGGTAGAAGGAATATCCGATCCAAATGATGAATGCTCCCAACAAGAAAGGCCAGACAATACCAAAGGCATATCCCAAAAAATATCCGACATGGTAAAGGAAATTTTTTGCGAGGATGTAGGATAAAATAGACATAGTAAAATTTTAGGGTTAATAAAGACTACGTCTCGAAAAGTAGTTCGGGAGCCGGGAGGAAGCAATTAGGTTTTCCGGGCAAACTGCACGCGGCGGTGCGTTTATGAATTACCAGCCATAAATGATTTATTGGTTGAGTCAGGGTGGGGTTGCAAAGCGGCGAAAGGGGGAAAACAATTCCTGCTCCTTTGAATCATCGCATCGCTAAGCGACAAAGCTCCGACTTAAAGCCTATGATTAAAACTCGTGTCTAACGCACCTAATCTTTGAATTCGGAGGTAAAATGAAATGAGATATCGGGAAAGTTCTCCTGCACCATCTGCAGCCATGCTCTCGATTCTGCCATGAAGACAATCTTGCCGTCCTTGTCGCGGGCGATGTGACGTTGCTTGCTATCAATGAACTCGGAAAGCTTTTTAGGATCCTTGCTGCTGATCCAGCAGGCCTTGTAAATATTCTGCGACACGAACTGAACCGTTGCGCCATACTCATTCTTCAATCTGAACTGAATGACTTCAAATTGCAAGGCGCCTACAACGCCAACAACTTTTCTGTTTCCCAATTCATATGAGAACAGCTGAGCAACTCCCTCCTCCATCAGCTGAAGTAAACCCTTTTCAAGTTGCTTGGTTTTCATCGCATCCATGTTCAGGACTTCCTTGAATATCTCAGGTGAGAAACTTGGAATTCCCGTGTACATCAACTTCTCACCCTCTGTCAGCGTGTCGCCGATCTTGAGATTACCGGTGTCAAAGATTCCGACAATGTCGCCAGGCCAGGCCTCATCAACCGTCTCGCGGTCCTGCGCCATGAATGCTGTTGCATTTGAAAAACGTATACTCTTGTTCTGTCTGACGTGATAATAATTGCTACCTCGCGCGAACTGTCCGGAGCAGATACGGAGGAAGGCGATCCGGTTACGGTGTTTCGGATCCATATTCGCATGTATCTTAAATACAAAACCACTGAATTTACTTTCTTCCGGTTCCACTATACGTAGGGTTGTCTCGCGCGCAACAGGAGCTGGCGCTATGCGTATAAAGGTGTCAAGTAATTCCTTTACACCAAAATTATTGACAGCACTTCCAAAAAATACTGGCGCAACTCGTCCATTCACGTACTTGTCTGCGTCGAAGTCCGGATAAACCCCTTCAATCAATTCTATATCAAGCCGAAGCTGCTTTGCATTGGACTCACCTACAAAGTTGTCGAGTGCAGGGTCCTGAATATCCGTTACCTGTATTCCTTCTTCGACTGTAATCTTGCTCGGGGTGAAGAGATGTAAACTCTTTTCATAAAGGCTATAAACACCCTTAAATGTTTTGCCCATGCTGATTGGCCAACTCAATGGCCGCACCTGGATCTTCAGCTTCTCTTCTATTTCATCCAGCAACTCAAAGGGATCACGCCCCTCGCGGTCGAGTTTGTTGATAAAACAAATCACGGGTGTGCTTCTCATGCGGCATACCTCCATCAGCTTTTCGGTCTGTATCTCCACACCCTTCACACAGTCAATGACAAGTATCACACTGTCAACCGCAGTGAGTGTCCGGTACGTGTCTTCCGCAAAATCCTGGTGACCGGGTGTATCAAGCAGATTGATCTTTACATCCTTGTAGTTGAATCCCATAACGGATGTTGCAACTGAAATTCCCCTCTGTTTCTCAATCTCCATCCAGTCGGACCGCGCGTGATCTTTAATCTTGCTGGATTTGACGGCACCTGCCTTTTGAATAGCGCCACCGAACAGCAAAAGCTTTTCAGTTAACGTTGTCTTGCCGGCATCCGGGTGACTGATAATTCCGAAGGTTCTTCGCTTTTCAATTTCATCTTCTAAGCTCATTCCGTTCTATGCAGGGTCGATTAATGGCCGCAAAGGTAAAAAAATTGTGATCCATGAAATGGCGGGAAAATGAATATGTTGAGCTCCTGGTTCTTCCGGACTTTATCAGGACCATATCTATCTTTATTTGCGAAGTGGAAGCATGCGGTACACAAGACTTGGAAGAACCACCGGGCGACATAGATTATGGAATGTTAGGGCCTGACTTCATGTCCCCAGTTTTCTGTCATTGTGTCACATTAATTGGCTGAAAGGGCGTTGGCATAAGCATTGAAGAGGGGGAAATACTTTAAGAACTCAAAAACTGATCATATGGGAAAAATAATTGGAATAGACTTAGGAACCACCAATTCCTGCGTAGCCGTGATGGAGGGTAGCGAACCAGTAGTAATTGCCAACAGCGAAGGTCGTAGAACGACTCCTTCGATCGTGGGCTTTCTGGATAATGGAAAGGGTGAACGTAAGGTTGGTGATCCTGCCAAGCGTCAGGCTATTACCAATCCAAAAAATACTGTCTCCTCCATCAAGCGTTTCATGGGGAAAAACTTCAATGAGATAAGCGGCGAAAAGAAGATGGTTTCTTATCAAGTGGAATCTGGTAATAACAATACTGTGAGAGTTCGCATAGGCGACAGACTTTACACAGCACAAGAAATTTCAGCGATGATACTTCAGAAAATGAAGAGCACAGCGGAGGATTATCTGGGCACCACGGTGACTGAAGCGGTTATAACGGTTCCTGCATATTTTAACGATGCGGAACGTCAGGCCACGAAAGAAGCTGGCCAG
>JANNPM010000457.1:0-2544 GCA_031400145.1 Chryseolinea sp.
TCTGCCGGGAGGAAGCAGCCCGACTGATATTCTTACTTTACATGCAACCAGTCCCGGTGCATGGGGTAATAATCTTTATGCGGCAGTGAATTACAAAACGAAGGATCCCACTGCTGAGGAGGCTTCTCCTCCGCCTGCTCAGACAACATTTAATTTACTCCTATTTGAAAAAAGAGACGGAGCTTTTGTAAAAGTTGAAGAATATTTAAATGCTTCTCTTGATGAAACTAATCTGAAGTTCCTGCCGAGGCTGCTTGAACAAAGATCAAGCAGGATAAAGATTGAAAAGAAATCAGATGGAAGCTGGGATATTCCAGGAGGGATTCTCGCTGAAACAACGCCTGATGCCAATGGAAATCCAACCGACCAGGCATCCGGAGGATCAGACGGAGTAGAGCTCACCGATGCAGAATACCTTGGAAGCATAGATGAAAAGACGGGTATATATGCATTAAAGAAAGCCGATCTGTTTAATCTCTTATGTATTCCGCCAACCGCACGAGGAAAAGATACCTCGTCTACTGTTTACGCAGCGGCTGTAAAACTTTGTGTTGATAGAAGAGCTATGCTTATAGTGGATTCCCCGATTGCATGGGCTTCTTCTATCGATAAGGCAGTTTCAAATGCCACCGGCGGTTTGAGCGGTCTTGGCGTTACCGGAACAGATGCAAGAAACGCTGCTTTGTATTATCCTTTAATAAAGAAAGCAGATCAGCTCAGAGATAACCAGCCAGATATTTTTGCTCCCTGTGGCGCTATTGCCGGTGTGATGGCCAAGACCGATACCAATCGCGGAGTATGGAAAGCCCCGGCGGGCACGGATGCAGCTATCAGCGGTATCCAAACTTTACAAATTAATTTAAATGATCTTGAAAACGGGGAGCTGAATAAGATAGGTATCAATTGCCTGCGCTCGTTCCCGATCACCGGTAGAGTAGTCTGGGGAGCCAGGACAATGAGGGGGGCGGATCAATTAGCAGATGAATGGAAATATGTACCGGTGCGTCGGACAGCGTTATACATAGAAGAAAGTTTGTATCGCGGCACGCAGTGGGTAGTATTTGAACCCAATGATGAACCGCTATGGGCACAGATACGGCTGAACATCGGTGCATTTATGCATAATCTTTTTCGCCAGGGTGCGTTCCAGGGTAAAACACCAAGGGAGGCTTATCTCGTAAAATGTGATAAGGAAACAACCACTCAAAACGATATTAATTCCGGTGTTGTAAATATCCTTGTAGGTTTTGCTCCCTTGAAACCCGCAGAGTTTGTAATCATTAAAATTCAGCAATTAGCTGGTCAAATTGAATCTTAAAAAATATAAACTATGGCACAATTCACTGTGAATGCGGATCGCTTTGACCCGTATAAGAATTTCAAATTCCGTATTAAATGGGATGGCAGGTATGTGGCAGGTGTTAGTAAAGTAAGCGGACTTAAAAGAACAACAGAAGTAGTAGAACATTCTGTAGGGGGTGATCCCAGTAGTCCAAGAAAATCACCAGGCCGCAACAAATTCGAAGCTATTACAGTTGAACGCGGCGTAACCCATGACACCGAGTTTGAAAAATGGGCCAACAAGATTTGGAATTTTGGCGCGGGCCTCGGCGCTGAAGTCTCATTGAAAGACTTCCGCAAAGATGTCATCCTGGAAGTGTATAATGAAGCCGGGCAATTGGTGCTTGCTTATAAAATATACCGTTGCTGGGTTTCAGAATTCCAGGCTCTGCCTGATCTCGATGCGAATGCCAATGCTGTTGCGCTTCAGCATCTGAAACTGGAGAATGAAGGTTGGGAAAGAGATTATGAAGTAACGGAACCATCAGAACCATCATTCACAGAACCTTCTTAATAATACACGGATGAGACCGCTTACATCTTCTCAACTCCTTCTCATCTGGGAGGAGGGCCTGGGCCAGTCATTGCCGGATAAAACATTCCGCTTATTAGGCGAAGCATGTAATACCAATGACTGTGCATCAATCAGCCGGCTTAGTATCGGCGAAAGAGATGCAAGATTATTGTTATTGCGGGAGTGGATGTTTGGCAAACGATTACAAAATATGGCCAGGTGTCCTGTCTGTGGTGAAATAACAGAATGGGAAACAAATACGGAAGAATTGCATTTACAGGCATTACCTGATCAGTTATCTGTGCGGACATTTAATCTTGAGAAAGACGGGTATGTTGTAAACTTCAGGTTGCCGGACAGTAATGATATTGCGAAAGCTACAATGGAAGTAAGAGAAGATGAAAGTTATAAAATGATCCTTTCTGCTTGTGTGCTGGAAGCAAAACGTAATGGTAAAAAGATCAGCAGAGACAAACTTCCCATACAAATACTAGAACAGATCAACCAGCTAATGGGAGATGAAGATCCGCAGGCGGATATAAGAATGAACATTAAATGTCCATCCTGCGGACACCGGTGGGAAGCCAGGTTTGATATTGTAAGTTTCTTATGGGCCGAAATCAACAGTTGGGCGCAACGCATGCTTCGGGAAATTTACCTGCTGGCGAAAAACTTTGGCTGGCAGGAAG
>JANNPM010000463.1:0-3581 GCA_031400145.1 Chryseolinea sp.
AATTGATCTGTGTTTTATTCTTATTTCCTCTTTTCGTAGTGATCAGGATAACTCCTCCAGCTGCCTGCGAACCATAGATGGCCGCGGCACTGGCATCTTTCAATACTTCGAGTGTTTCAATATCTTGAATATTGAACTGAAAACCTGTACCCATCCGAATACCGTCCACAATGTAAAGCGGGCTCAAACCATTTATGGTACCCACACCGCGGATGACGATATCCGAAGAGCTTCCGGGACTGCCATCATTTCTGGTAACAATAGCGCCCGGAACTTTCCCCTGGATTGCCTCAGCCACGCTTTTCGCGGGCAAATTCCTGATCTCTTCCGCATTCACCGAAGTAAGCGAACCTGTCAGATGAGAGCGCTTTTGCTCGCCATACCCGACTACAACAATTTCTGAAAGCGTTTGAATGTCTGTCACCAGCATGACGCTCAGAGTAGTTTGATTGTTGACAGCCACTTCCTGGGACGAGTAGCCTATAAATGAAAATATCAATATTGCGTTTTCACTACTTACTTCCAGTTTAAATGCGCCGTTTGCATCAGTAATTGTCCCTGTGGTTGAACCCTTTTCAAGAATGTTCACCCCTGTCAGCGCAATTCCCTCCTCATCTGTTACCACACCACTTACGGTAAAGGCGACAGAAACTCGGATAGGATTTGTCGTGGCCGTTGTTAATATGTTAATCGATTGAGGTTGTGCAGTTTCTTCAGCGGTGATGTACAAAGTACCTTCAGTCACCACTTTGGCTGCGCTACTCAAAACAATCTGCTTGCCAAACAACTGATACTTAATTTCCAATGATTTAAACAATTCGTTTAAAAAAATGTCAAGGGGCTTTTCGGAAACACTGACAGAGAATTTTTGCTTTGTTGGAATTTCATCATCTGTGTAAATAAACACGTAGCTGCTTTGCTTTTCTATCCCACTTAGAATTTCAGCCAACGTGATCTCTTCTTGTTTAAGAGTGATAGTTCCTTTGATCTGATTCGTTACCTCGTCCCGAATGCTTTGCTTATTGATTTTATGTGTCGAAGCATAAGAAGCATACTCCTGACCATAAACTACGCTACAAACCATCCACAAAAGTGCAACGATTGCACTTTTGTGAAGTCTCCATTTTGTACAATTTATCATGGTTTTTTTTATTAGGTTATTATTTGTTGGTGTTGTTGCTATTGAGGAGAACATCCGCTACCACCTATCACGCATTCATTCTCGGAAATTGTATAGGTATAATCCTTTGTATTTGAAAAAAGCTCCATAACGTCTTTCAGCGAATTATTCTGGAATGTTCCTGTCAGTTTGCAATTCTTTAGATCTTCATTACCAAAAATTATAGTCGTTCCGAAATTCCGCTCCAAAACCTTAGCAACTTCATCAAAGCGTTGCGACTTAAAGACCAACCGACCATCAACCCAGGACTTATCGTCGATGCTATTCGTAGGTTGCTTTTTAGCCTGTCGAGAGTGTTTAGAGTATACCACTTTGTAGTTAGGAGTTATCCGTATTGTGTCTCGTTGACTATTTAACGAAGTACCAATAAATGCTACCTTTCCCGTCAATACTGAAGTCTCAATGTTCGGCTCATCGTCGAATGCTTTAATATTGAAAGATGTTCCTAAAACACGAACGTCCCCATTTGACAAGTGAATGATAAAAGGCTTAGCAGGATTTTTGGTTACCTCAAAGAAAGCCTCTCCACTCAAATAAATCTCGCGAGCGCCGCCATCGAATTCTTTCGGATAGCGTATTTCACTATCTGCATTTAGCCATACAGAGCTTCCATCAGAAAGTGTAATTTTCGTGCGCTCACCTTTTGCCGTAGTCTTTGACGACCAAGTCAATGCATTCAATATTTTTTGACTGGCGGTAGGCGTATAAAAATACCAACCAGCTACCATCGCAAGAACTATTGATGCAGCAAGTCGAACAACCCAATGCAAATAGTTAGATTTGACCTTCATTTGAGATTGGGGGCGAACTTTATCAATTCTATCTAGAACATTGCTGTAAGCCCGATCACTATTAATATCTATTTGGTGTTGACTTTTACCCCAATACATTAAGATACTTTCATATCGTATCTTCATCTCTTCAGATTTCTCAATCAAGACTTTTAACTCACCCTCCTCCTCTTCAGATGCTTCATGAGCCAAATGCCTGCTTAGTAAAACCCAAAACCTATCGTCTTTCATTATGCGAAACGAATATCTGTAACCCTAAAGACAAGATTCTGGAATCGATTACGTACACGCACGATAAAAAAATTGGGGTTGCTTTATTGCCTTTTTAATGTCGCTGACGGTTCTCGGATGCCAGTCAGTAGGGGTGCGGCGGGGGTGCATTTGCGGTTAAACAGCCACTATAATTCAGTTAGTAATGCTCGCGCTTCCGGGAAGAACCAATTGCGTCGTACTTTACCAGATCTGCAGGTAGCACGCGTTATGTTCAGTAAAGCATAAAAGAAATTAAAGCTGGCCCTATAACAATACCAAGTTTCTTCACTTGAGCCTTCCTTTTTAAACGTTTATTAATATAAGGAGTAAGCGCTAAATCCAGGCGTTTAAGCGCCCTCACTAACTGAGTTTCTACAGTCCTCGGAGATATATGTAATATTTCGGCTACTTCTTTGTATTTGAAGCCATCTTCCTTTATCATCGTAAAGACCGTTTTGCATTGCGCTGGGAGGCTGTCAATGGCAATTTTGATATCGTGAACTAATTCTTGCACCTCTAACTCTCGTTCAGGATCAAAGCCGTCCACGATCTTACCTATATCAAATTGATTGAAAGCATCAATTTGAATAAATGAATGAGGTTTTCGCTTAACGTTGTTTAGCGACTGATTCTTTACAGCAACATAAATATATGCTTCAATGCTTTGTATACTTCCAATGTCAAGGCGGTTATTCCAAAGCTTTACAAATACATCAGACACTACTTCCTCGGCAAGCTCACGCGATTGAACATAATGATTTGAAAAATTTACCAGCTTCTCATACAAAAGTTTAAAAAGTGCAGAAAAGGATTTCTCATCGTCATGCAAAGCAATGTTCGACACCAGCATACTAAGATAAAGTTTATCAGTCTTCACGAGAATCAGTTTCTTATTAAGGTGAAGTTTGTAAAATTCGTTTGAATTACGCAAACGATTTCGGAAAATTTTAAAAAAAAAACGTCGAAAGCCATGTTAACTGGCTAATCCCTCCCATATGCGAGTCCCAAATTGTCTATAAATTAAGACAAAAAGGGCCTCACCCTCCTTCAGTTTCCAGCCCGCTGAAGTCCCAGACAGCTGGCTCACAAGACGCTCCCGTACAGCATAAGGTGCCCGTTGCTTTTATGATCGTTGCTGGATTGCTTGATATCAATTCGGTAATATCCTTGCCTTCTATCGTAACGGTTTCTCCGGTTGAAACAATTTGATTGAAGGTTATTCAAGGGATCCGCTTTATGACCGTGTTTGAAATTGAGCAACCTGTTAACTTGGCGCTATAATCGATAAAGAAATTGCTTATGCATAACGTCATACTTTGTATTTCCATCTTTGTTTTTGCATTATGTCCCAAATTTTT
>JANNPM010000465.1:0-3204 GCA_031400145.1 Chryseolinea sp.
TGTTAGGCAGTATCTATCCGCACCGAATTCCCGAACTGTTAAAATCAACACGCAGTCTGATTTGGGTAAACGTAAAAAGAGAAACATAACATATGAGCGATGCGAAAGAAAAACTGAAGGCACTTCAGTTGACCCTGGACAAACTGGAAAAGACGTACGGTAAAGGGACCGTTATGAAATTGAGTGATGAGAAGGTGATGGATGTTCCGGCGATCTCAACTGGCTCGCTGGGACTTGATATTGCGCTGGGTATTGGCGGAATACCGAGGGGACGTATTACTGAAATATATGGACCTGAGTCTTCAGGTAAGACGACGCTTACTTTGCACTGCATTGCTGAAGCCCAACGAAAAGGTGGCCTTGCAGCTTTCATTGACGCTGAACACGCATTTGATAAAGCTTACGCGGAGAAGCTCGGAATTGATACAGAAAATCTGTTGATATCACAACCTGACAATGGAGAGCAGGCGCTGGAAATAGCCGATCACCTTATCCGCTCGGGAGCGATCGATATTATTGTCATTGACTCTGTCGCCGCATTGGTACCGAAAAGTGAATTAGAGGGAGAAATGGGCGACAGCAAGATGGGGTTGCATGCGCGCCTGATGTCGCAGGCACTTCGCAAGTTAACCGGGACGATCAGCAAGACAGGATGTTCGTGCGTATTCATTAATCAGCTGCGTGAAAAGATCGGCGTAATGTTCGGAAATCCCGAGACAACGACTGGCGGAAATGCCCTTAAATTTTATGCTTCGGTCCGCCTGGATATCAGAAGAATAGGTCAGATAAAAGAGTCAGCGGATGATATTACTGGAAATCGTGTAAAGGTTAAAGTAGTCAAGAATAAAGTTGCGCCTCCATTCAAAGTTGTTGAGTTCGATATCATGTATGGTCGTGGGATCTCCAAGTCTGGTGAAATTGTTGACCTTGGTGTTGAACTTAATGTAATTCAGAAATCCGGTTCCTGGTTCTCTTACAATGGCAATAAGCTTGGTCAGGGACGGGACTCAGTGAAGCAACTGATCGAGGATAATCCGGAACTTATGGATGAACTGGAGAAGAAGATCAAGGACAAGATCGCAGGCAATGAAGAGCAGAAGCAAGTCGAGAAGACTGAAAGGTCTGAGAAGGTGCTGGAGAAAATAGCGAAGTAGACTAGGCAGTTATAAGGAGACGAGGTTTCAACTATAACGGCGACTTGCACCCGCGGAAAACGCGTGCATAAAAAATGTTTGCCGACGAATGGAATGGGCTGATAGCAACTTCCTGTAACGCTAAGTCTGTAACGCTAAGTCTGTAACGTTAAGTCTGTAACGTTACGCCCGTATCGCATTTACCGGATCCAGCCGTGCGGCCATCGCTGCCGGCACAATGCCGGAAACTAAACCGATCACGGAAGCCACGGTAAGACCCAACACAATATTGTTGATAGTCAGCGTAACGATAAGGCTACCCATTGGAATGAAAGTGATCAGGTACACGAGAATCAACCCGGCAAGTCCTCCGATCAGGCTTAAAAATATGGCTTCAAACAGAAACTCAAATAATATAAAGTAATTCTTCGCGCCCAGTGATTTTTGCAAACCGATAATGCTGGTCCTTTCCTTCACAGACACAAACATAATGTTGGCGATACCAAACCCTCCGACAAGAATGGAAAATCCTCCGATGATCCACCCTGCCGTTCCAAAGACATCAAAGACGCCGCTGATCATGTTAGCAATTGCCTCGGGCCTGTTCAGTGCAAAATTGTCTTTCTCGGAGGGACGTAAACCTCTCCTTATTCGCAGAATCCCCCGGACCTCATTTTCAAGCTCAACTAAACCAAGGTCAGACTCAAAACCTTTTAACCCGATCGTTGAACCAAGTTCACGAGGATTCCCCGTTCCCGTTTGATACAGTCTTCGAAATGATTGGTATGGTATAATGGTAACGTAGTCATTACTGGGAGTGCCCAGGAAGCTTTGCCCTTCCTTGCGGATCACACCTACTACAACATATTTCAGATTTTTCACTTTTATGGTTTTTCCAACGGGATCTTCACCATTGAGAAAAAGTCCGTTAGCGACTTCCGAGCCAATTATAGCGATGTTCCTTCCGGCTGCTAATTCCTGTGGGGTAAAAAACCTCCCCTTATCGATATTTACTTCAAAGATCTCATCATAGCCTTCGCTTGCCCCCACGAGCCTGATCTCACCCATGCTACTATTTTCACGCTTGATATTCATGTTGCCGCGATCCGAAAATATCGAGATACCATTTAGCGTGTTGAGATTTGCCTGCAAAAATTTGTATTCATTATAGGAAGCATTCGGGCGCTGCCAAAAATCCCACCAACGGTATTCCCCATTGTTGTCTGCTGTAAAGGGCCATTTTTCTATATAGATTACACCGGTACCCAAAAAATCAAGACTGTCTTTAATATTTTTCTCGAGGGAATCAACTAACGTGAGTACCGAAATGATGGCAAAGATTCCAATAGTTACACCCAACAGAGATAGAATCGTGCGCAATACATTTGACTTAAGGGCTTTCCAGGCGAACCGGAAACTTTCATATATCTGTCCTAATGTTTTCATGTGTTAATAATTGTTTTTCATAGTCACATGGAATCGCATGGTTAATTAGCATCCTTTTGGGTGAACGCAGTGCATGACGATTTCATGTGTTAATAATTGTTTTTAGTTGTCACATGGAATGGCCAGACAAAATTATCATCACTTTGGGTGAACGGGGTGCATGGCCATTTCATTTGTTAAAATGTTGCAATTTACTTAAAGATAAAAAAAATTGATAAAGTGATCTACTCGTTTATCCAAGCACTTCTTTGACCTTTTGTGCTGCGTCTTTCAGAACGATTGCCGAGAACACTTTCAGGCCTGATTGTTCAATGATCTTCGCACCCTCTTCAGCGTTTGTGCCCTGAAGCCGGACAATGATCGGAACATGAATGTCACCGATCTTTTTGTACGCTTCCACCACGCCATTGGCAACGCGGTCGCACCTTACAATCCCGCCAAAGATATTGATGAGAATCGCTTTAACATTCGGATCCTTTAGAATGATTCGGAAGCCTGCTTCAACGGTTTCAGCGTTCGCTCCACCACCCACATCCAGGAAATTGGCAGGTTCTCCACCTGAAAGTTTGATTATGTCCATGGTTGCCATCGCGAGCCCTGCCCCGTTTACCATGCAACCCACATT
>JANNPM010000471.1:0-2410 GCA_031400145.1 Chryseolinea sp.
CGAAGCCCGTCATGGAAGGCAAAGGAGTACTATTTAAGAAGTTTGCAGGCATTGATGTGTTCGACATAGAAATAGATGAAGAGGATCCGGATGAATTTATAAAAATCGTAAAGGCTTTGGAGCCCACGTTCGGTGCCGTTAACCTGGAAGACATAAAGGCACCGGAATGTTTTAAGATTGAAACAGAACTTCGTGCCATGATGAACATTCCAATCATGCATGATGATCAGCACGGCACTGCTATTATTTCTGGCGCCGCGCTATTAAATGGTTTGGAGATTGTTGGGAAAAGCATTGAATCAGTCCGCATTGTTGTAAATGGTGCCGGTGCTGCAGCAGTGAGCTGCACAAAGCTCTATGTGGCGTTAGGAGCGCGCATGGAAAATATCGTCATGTGTGACAGCAAAGGCGTCCTAAACTCAAGCCGCACAAATCTGGACGAAATCAAAAAACAATTTATTACAGATCAGCCTGTAAACACGCTGCAGGAGGCGATGAAGGGATGCGATGTATTCGTGGGTCTTTCAGTAGCAAATGCCATCACGCCCGATGATCTCAATGCAATGGCAAAAGATCCGATCGTCTTTGCGCTTGCAAATCCGGATCCGGAGATCACCTATGAGCTTGCAATGAAAACAAGACAGGATATCGTTATGGCGACGGGCCGGTCCGATCATCCGAACCAAGTGAATAATGTATTGGGTTTCCCCTATATCTTCCGTGGTGCTTTGGATGTGAGGGCCACAGAGATAAATGAAGAAATGAAGCTTGCGGCAGTACACGCACTCGCTGCCCTTGCCAAAGAGCCAGTGCCGGATATCGTTGTCAAAGCTTATGGCACCGACAAAATAAGGTTTGGTCGTGATTATCTTATACCAAAGCCTTTGGATACGCGCCTGATTACTACGATATCGCCAGCCGTCGCTCGTGCGGCAATAGCATCCGGTACGGCGAAAAAACCTATAACCGATTGGGTCGCCTATCATGATGAGCTGCAAAAGCGAATCGGCATCGATCAAAAACTGATGTCACGAATTATCGATCGCGCCAAGAAACAACCAAAGCGTGTAGTTTTCACGGAAGCGAATCACCCCAAGATCCTCAAAGCGGCACAGATACTTCGGGATGAAGGCATAGCCCACCCGATATTATTGGGAAACCGTTTGGAGATCCGACAACTCATTGAAGAATATAAGCTGGATTTACAAGATTGTCCGATTATCTACCCCAGGGAAGAGGATGCGATGATCGAGCGTTATGCAAGATCGTTTTATGAAAAACGTCAAAGGAAAGGGATGACGTTCGCCGATAGCACAAGGTTAATGGGCGAGCGTAATTACTTCGCTGCGATGATGGTTGAACATGGCGATGCAGACGCGCTCGTAAGCGGATTGACAAAGGATTATCCGAAGACTATCCTGCCTTCGCTTCAGGTGATCGGTACTGCCCCACATGTGGACCGTGTTGCCGGAATGTATATTATCATTAACAAGCGAGGTACTTTTTTCTTTGCCGACACGACGGTCAATGTCGATCCCACTGCCCAGGAGCTTGCTGGAATCATTGAGCTTACGGCTCGCGGTGTAAAGTTTTTTGACATAGATCCTCGTATCGCTGTGTTGTCGTACTCGAATTTCGGCTCGTCGAAAGGTTCAATACCCGACAAGACACGGGAAGCAGTACGGCTGACCAAACAAAAGAACCCTGACCTGCTGGTCGAAGGTGATATTCAGGCCAACGTCGCATTGAATACGCAACTTCAGCAGGAAACCTTCCCTTTCAGTGCGCTTGCAAAAGAGGCAGCGAATACATTGATATTTCCTAATCTCGCATCGGGTAACATAGCTTACAAGTTATTGATGGAAATCGGCGGCGCGGAATCTATTGGTCCGATCCTTCTTGGCATGAAGAAACCTGTTCATGTACTGCAACTTGGCAGCTCAATCCGTGAGATTGTAAACATGGCCGCGATCGCCGTTGTAGACGCACAGTTGCACGATCGTGATGATCATTTGTAATATGATTAATTTCATATTTATTTTTTAATCTGTCCTAATTTAACAAGTCATTCATGATTGCATTCCTGAAGGGAAAGCTGGTTCACCAGGAACCGACACAAGTTATCGTTGACTGGGCCATTCCGTGACCCGCACTCAAAATGTCTCGGAAGCAACCGCGCAAATTATCGACGAAGAGACCAAAAGGTTGGTCAATGAAGCCTATGAAAAAGCGCGCTCTATTCTGACGGACCGCATCGACGATTTGCACACAATTGCCAAAGCACTGCTCGAGTTGGAAACGCTGTCCGGTGACGACATTGCGAAATTGATGCGCGGTGAAAAAATTGTCCGTGAAATCCCACCCGAAGAGCCTCTGACACCCACGCCCCCACCTTCATCGGTGCCGTCAG
>JANNPM010000475.1:0-6592 GCA_031400145.1 Chryseolinea sp.
CCGCTGTGGGCTCCCCCTGAAAGGACATACGTGTCCCCGACGGAAAGGTCAACTCAAAGCAACCCGCCTGGTGTGAACAGGGAATCTTCACCTCGGCAAAGCCCGAGGAGGTTTCAATCGACATTCTGACTATTCTCTTAAACCAATAGTCGTAGTTGCAAGAATTACTTTGACAGGAGCACACAAAGGCGAATTATTTGGAGTTCCTGCTTCAAATGTAAAGGCAACCTGGACTGGGACAGCGTGGTGGCGAATTGAAAACGGTAAACTTGCAGAACATTGGGATGTGGTAGATTGGTCAAGTCTGATGCAACAAATCCAACAAAAAAACTGATGACAGAGATTGATTTGGTAAGGCAATTCTATGATTGCCTTGCCATTGGGGATAGGCAAGGTGCTTATAGTCTTTCGTCAGAGGTGTTCATTTTAAGGCAAGCATTATCACTTCCATTTGGTGGTGACTATGTTGGTACTAATGGACTATATGATTTTTTCAAAAAGTTCGCTGCTTTTTGGAAAGAATTTAAAACATTGAATACTGATTACTATTTGTCTGGGAATAGAATATTTGCAGTTTCTCAAACTAGGGGAATAATACGTAACACAGAGAGAGTTATCGAAACAGAGATGATACAGATTTATGTAATTGCTAACCAGAAGTTAACCTCTGCACAGCCATTTTATTTCGACACCAAGCTGTTGACGGATTGATAAAACGGAATACCGTCTTATTCCTTGACTCTTTGACATCAACTTAAAGAGCGTGTATCAATTTGGGCGTAATCAGGTTATTCAAGCATTCTCTTTGCACATTAAGCCCTGACATTCAGGGCTTTTTCTTTTATAACGCTATTCAAATTATTGGATTAGGCGTTCAAGTTCAGTCCAAAGTTAACTTGTTGATATAGAACGGTTTTTGATCCATCATGCTGTTCATTAATTTTTCAAAGATCGTATCAAGATTGTTCCTGCGATTATGTCTAAAAAAGAATTCATCCAAGTACGCTTGCAGGTGCTTGGCTGAGCATTTATAATCAAACAAGTATTTCTTGGCTGCCGCATCATCTTGGAAACTATTCCTAAAATCAAAAACTGTTCGGTACTTCTTATCGGAGCTATTCATATCACACTTGGTGTAGACCCAAATGTAAAATAGACCAACGTCAACCTCTGTCTATCTGAACCTACACGCCTAATGCAATTTCTTAATTGTAAATGACATAGCATATATGAGTATCCGTAAAGAGTACGATCTTGGCTTCCGGTAGGCAGCGACAGGGCGTGGAATAGGACTTCAAGCGGATGTACAGTTGGCATTATGCCGACAATTATCATAAGCAACCGATTCTATAAAACCTGGGTATTTTTGAGCTGCTACTACAGGAATTTCGACAAAAATCGGGCTATCTTAGTTCATTATTTACCTAACCTAAGCGTATGAATAATCTTTACCTGTCCATGGCGGTGGTATTATGCTGGTGTGTATCTACCGTCCACGCGCAGAAGCTGAAAATCAGCACCACTACTGAGAAAACAAAGCCTGCGGCAATCGCAAGGCCCGCTCAAAAACCTGAGGGTCGTATTCAAAGCGACCAACGAATTACCCCTTCCATTAAAGCAACCTCTCCAGTGCCGGCCACTGTGGCAGGCCGGAAGCAAAGAACAACACCGACTTCAGCTATCACCGTAAAAAGTCCGACATATACCCCACAGCAAGCCGATACTATTCCTGTAAAAGGCAACTCTCATGGAAGAACACAGATTGTGGGCGGTAACGCTACCAATATCGAAGAAGTGCCGTGGCAAGTATACTTGGGTGGCTGCGGTGGAACGATCATCAGCAAAGACTGGGTAGTAACCGCAGCACATTGCGATCCATCCGCAGGAACTACTGTCTCTGCCGGCATGACCTCCATAGAAGAGGGTGGCTCGCAAACACGCATTGTCACAGAAGTTATCGTACATCCTGAGTGGAGCGGCTTTACGCGTTTTGGCAACGACATTGCCCTGCTGAGGATGAATGAGCCATTTGATTTTAATGATCCTAAAGTGCAGCCCATTGCCTATGCCACGCCCATCGATGAAGCCAACGGGCTTACGGATCCATGTGTATTGGCCAAGGTTTCCGGATGGGGCGCACTTCAGTATGACAGCGAATCGCCCGATCACCTTCAATCTGTTCGTGTCCCCATTGTATCCAACGAACTGGCCGACGCAGCTTATGTCGGATATTATAACGCGCTCGAGTCTGGGTGGCTTTCCGAAACGAAGATGGCTGCCGGAGATTATGCCCCGCAGGGATGTACAGAAACTTTGGATGGCGGAGAGGATGCCTGCACGGGCGATAGTGGCGGGCCGCTTGTTGTACCAAATGCTGCCGGTACAGGCTGGATACTGGCAGGTATTGTGAGCTGGGGTGAAGGATGCGCGGACCCTGAATACCCAGGCCTGTACACACGGGTGGCCTCTTTCGCTTCTTTTATTGAAGAGAAAACAGGTGTGGTAAATAACCGCTTTCCGCAGTTGATTATCAGCGAAATAGTAACAGGTACTGAATCGGGCGGAAATCCCCGATACACAGAGCTGCACCATGCCGGCACATCAGGAAGCTATAGTCTGAATGGGCTGCAGTTGAGAATCTTTACGGATGGGAGTTCGACTGTATCTTCCGTGATCGATCTTCCCAACGTTGAGCTAAACCCCGGTGAAAGCTACGTGATTGCTGGCAGTGATTTCAACACGGCATGGGGCGGTGCCTTTTCAACCCAAACGCCTGACTTGGTTGATGCATCCGTCTCCGCGGATGGAAATGATGTATACCAGCTCTATGATACCTCGATCAAGAAGGTAATGGATGTTTTTGGCGAAGAGGGCATTAACGGTAACGGCAAAGCGTGGGAGTACACTGGAAGCATTGTACAACGCAAAGCGAGGATAACGCAGGCCAATAACGGTGTCTTCAGCGAAATAAGCGTAGATGACTGGAGCATTACGGCCTATACTGCACCTGAGGCCACTCCGGGTGACCATAACGCAGTTATGCCTACATACGATGCAGCATTGATAAGCATAGCTGGCATTGTCAAGAATGGTACATACTCAGCGTGTAACCAAGATGCCGTAGTTACGCCCAATGTAACCATTAGAAATATCGGGGCTGATGAGATCAGTACGCTCGATTTTGAAATTGCAACAAAAGATGTTGTGTCTGGAACTGAAATCATCACCAGCCAGACAGTAATACTTGATACGAGCTTAAAGGCCTTTGAATCGGGTACCATAAGCCTCACGCAGTCTATTGCGGTGTCCGGTAATTATGAGCTTCGCGTTAGGCTGGCAGACGATGGCAACCTAGACAACAACACTTCAAGAACGGTACCTTTTTCAGTTAACATTGTTAACAATGGAATCGCAATGAAGGTGATTACTAAAACCGATTCTTATGATAAGAATAATTACTGGGAAATAGCGCAGGAAGATGGCACTATTGTGCAGGCGAGCGGATTCCTGAAGGCCAATTCCCTTGATACCCTCAATGCTTGTGTTACGGACGGAAATTATAGTATCACCTTGTTCGATTCGTATGGAGATGGCATTACGAATGGATACATGAAACTTACTACCGAAGCGTACCAACCTGTGGTGATCATCGATGGAAAAGATCCCGGCTTTGTTCCGGGCGTAAGCGAAGCTGTTTCTGAATCTTTTTCTATCCCGTATACCCCTGTGCCTGACATAGCGGTACGGTTTTCCAACCCGGTAGCGGATCTTGATTTTGTAAGCTGTAGCAATACGTTCGTTCCTTTTGTAGAGGTGGAGAATACGGGGAACGTGCCCATTACTTCTGTTACACTTTCATTGCAGACAACTGCTGAAGCCATTGTATACGTAGCGGATAACATCCTTATTCGCAAAGGGCAGTCGAAGTCATTTCAGCTTCCGGCCATTACGCTGGCTGAAGGAGCCAATACTCTTACTGTGAGCACCACAGATGTGAATGGAGAAGTCACTGACAGTAATGCAGCCAATGATGAAGACATGGCAAGTGTCAATTTCACACTTAGCAATTCCCTCAATACTATTTCCATGGCACTGGAAACCAATTATACTCCCGAGGATATTACTTGGAATATTGCCGATGCCTCCGGCAATATAGTGATGCTTGGCGCAAACTATACCGTAAATTTTATTACAGTAGACATTCCGGTTTGTTTATCCGATGGCACCTATACCCTCTCGTTATTTAACAATTATACCACCAGCCAAGGCGCGGGGGGTGAAATTACAATCCGAACAGATGAAGGTGAAATTATCAGTTATTTAAGCTCCGATTTCAACCGTGAAGTAAGCGCAACATTTACACTTCCTTACACTGGCATTACCGATGTATCGCTGGAAATCCTTAGCCCGCTTTTAGACAACACAGTAGTAAACTGCTTCCCTGAAACTGGTGCGCTGATAAGGATAACTAATACAGGAGATTCGCCCGTTACCGAGCTTGATATCGCCTATGGCATTCCTGGCGCAGAAAATAATTTTCAACTTACAGGTGGCCTCTCTCCAGGAGAGTATGCAGAAGTTCAGTTTCCGGATGTAGAGCTCGTTCCGGGTGTCAACACCCTTGCAGCTTCCATTACTCAGGTAAACGGTGTAGATGACGAAAATGCAGACAACAGCACAGTAGAAGTTTCATTTCTATACAGTAAGGATACAGCAACTGTAGCCATCACAGCATCAATCGAACTGGGAGTTTCGCCCAGCGATGTTTATTGGAGACTAAATGACCCTGACGGAAACCTGATAGATTACGTTGACAATTATTTGGATTATGAGCCAAATACATCGGTGATCGAAAAATTTTGTCTGGCGGAAGCCTGCTATACATTTAATTTAACAGACGGATCTTCCGAACCCTCATCAACCGCATCTATAGAAAACGAAAGCACTCAGCTAACTTCTCTTGCAACCTCCGGAAACGCGCCCGAAGCTTCCGCGGTCTTTTGCGTAGGTGACGCACTTCGCCCGGTAAGTAACCTGTCTGCAACGCCTTTGCTATCCAATCCCATTGAACTTGCGTGGAACTATACTACAGAAGCGGCAAGCTTTACAATCTATCGTTCATTATCTGACGAAGAATCCAGTTATGCCTTACTCGCTGAAGTTCCGGTAACGCAGTTGCAGTACAGCGATGAAATGGTAACTTCTGACACCCGTTACTACTATGCAGTAATGGCAACAAGGGGTAATGAAAAATCGCCAATAAGCTATGTTTCGGCAAAAACCAATGTTGCCTACAGTGGATTTTTTGAAGGTTTTGAAGATGAAACCTTCCCGCCGGCGACTTGGCTTGCAGACGATGCCGATGGCGATGGAAATACTTGGTTCCAGTACGGTAATGCCTATGAGGGTGAACACTCTGCTGCTTCCGCTTCATGGTATCAAAATACAGTGCTTACCCCTGACAATTGGCTCATTACGCCCCCCATACAAATACAAGCAGACGATTCGCTTTACTTCCATGTAACAGCGCAGGATCAGTCATATAGTAATGAAACCTATGGCGTGCTGGTCAGCACAACAGATGCGCAGCATTCGAGCTTCACAGAAATTTATAAAGAAACCCTTTCGGGCGATGACTGGATGAAGCGAAAATTTTCTTTGCAAGAATATGCTGGCGAAGCGATTTACATAGCCTTCCGGCACTACGAGTCTACCGACCAGTTCTACATGAAGTTGGATAATATAGTGGTGGGTGAGGAGTTGTCGGTTTCGTCCGAAATACCGATACCCCTGGATTTTATAGCCTCATCCATTTCTGCGTATCAGGCCACACTCACTTGGAGGTATGACCAAGCCAGTGCCGGTGCATTTGAGCTTTATACATCTTCAACAGGAAAAATAGGATCTTTTGAGCTTCTGGAAGTGATAAGCGGCAGCGAGAGATCTGTGACAATATACGGTTTACAGCCAGGCACAAAATATTACTACCAATTGAAGGCCAAAGCTGAATCAGCCACATCTGGGGCGGCAGTCTTACAAGCGTCTACAGTATACCCAAGCCTGTCTCCCTTTTTCGAAGGCTTTGAAGGAGATATATTTCCTCCGGAAGGCTGGACAATTCTTGACCAAGATGGCGATGGTAAAAACTGGATTCACAACCAAGAGACTCAAATCAATTTTGAAGGCTTAAAGTGTGCTGCCACTGCTTCGTATGATAATGAAACCTATTCTCCTCTTACGCCTGATAACTGGCTCATCAGCCCGGGTGTGACGATTGGGGAAGATTACAAGCTTCTTTACTATGTAGGGGCACAGCAAGAAGAGTATGCATCGGAAACCTACAGTATTATGATCAGTACCACCACCGCCATTCCAGGCAGTTTTACAGAGGTTTTCAAGGAAACGATGGCTGACGCCCAATGGCATGAACGGATTATTGACCTCAGCGCTTACTCCGGCCAGACCATTTATATCGCTTTCAGGCACCATGATGTGACCGATCAGTATTTCCTTAAACTTGACAATATAAGCGTGGGATTGCCAGATAGTCTGTCTTCGCCCAAGTCATTGGTGGCTGAAAGAGCAGGCTCCG
>JANNPM010000491.1:0-4696 GCA_031400145.1 Chryseolinea sp.
TATTGATAAAGGTCATCATACTGGGGTGGATCCTGAGTCTCGTCTTGTCCTATATCGCCGGATTATATTTTTCCGGAAATGCTTTGGAGCCAGTAAAACGGGTAGTGACGGAAGTAAACCAAATCACGAAAGACAATTTAAGTTTCAGGTTAAATCTCAGAGACGACATCATCATACCGGATGAGATAGACGAGTTGATACTTACTTTTAATGCATTACTGGCACGCATAGAAGCTGCATTCATTGCCCAAAAGAGATTCGTCCAGCACGCCTCACACGAACTGAAGACCCCGCTGACATCTATCATGGCAGAGGCGGAACTGGCAATGTCAAGAGATCGGTCAGTCACGGAATATAAGCGAACGCTCGATGTAATCGTTCAGGAAACAGACAGACTTGTAATGATAACGCAAGGGCTTCTTACCCTCGCACGCCTTGAGGAAGGAAACATGCAGGTTGAAACTGCCCGCGTATCCGTCGCCGACCTGATTCGGAATGTACAGGAGACATTCAAGCGTCGTTATCCGACGCGACGGTTGATCTCCACATCCACAGAGTTGTCATGCGCCGTCAATGGTTTTGACGAACTGTTGGAAATTGCAGTGCTAAATCTCCTTGACAATGGTATTAAGTATTCGGATGCGGACCTGATATTGCACGTGCACCAGGGAAAAGAAAACGTGGTTGTGTCGGTGCAGGATGACGGCGTTGGTATACCTGCAGACGAGTTATCGCGTATCACGTCTCCCCTTTATCGCGCCTCTAACGCTAAGGATGTAATTGGTGCAGGCCTCGGTTTATCATTGGCCGATCGGATTGCAAAAATCCATGGCGGCGAGCTTAGAATTTCCAGCGAAATTGACAAAGGCACGATATGCGAAATAATCTTACCACTGGCTGATCAGGTCCGCCCTTAAAATTAGCAAGTTAAAATGATCACGAACCGGTTGAATATAAATCTTTACCCTGGTAAATAATTTAATATTCTATTCGTCATGCGTATTTCTACGTATGGGTCTTTTCGCCTGCCCACGTCAGTACCCACAATTGTAAATTATAATAACACCTACACTCACCCAACAAAGACCTATATCTGAATTGAACCAACATCCAATCCCTAGAGTTCGTCTTCCCTATCTAAGCAATGGATAGAGAAAAACAGAGGTTTTAAGCCCGTTTCGACGCTAGTTCCAAACAACTCAGCTATCCGCAAAAAAGCTTTCGAATTTTAAAAATAGGCAAGGTTTTTTTGAGTCGTCTTACCTGTACAATTCTCGAACTCATTTCTAACCGATCTGAAAAACCTCGGAGCGATAACGCCTTGAACTTGTTTGTTTTGCCCACGTGATTTTGACTGAAGAGTGCTTAAAATCGCCATCTATGAGTGAAAATCGGCAAATGCTTCAATCAATCGAAAATGATGAGTATACTTGTCTAAATGACAAATATACTTTACTTTTGATCGACAGCAAAGCATCCTTTATGGAGACAAAAATGAAAATTAGCCCTAAGCTCAACCAATACCCGAAATACCTCGGACTCTTTCTTGTTATTGCAGGCATCCCGACAATGATAGTTGACGATTCTTATAGCGCTGAGATTCCATTGTTAGTCGGATTGTTTATTCTTTTGGTCACTACAGATAAAATTGAAGACGAAAGATCTATTCAAATAAAGACATCGTCTTTGTATATCGCCTTCATTATTTCATATGCTACGAAACTGATCATTACCAATTTACATGACCACGCTTTCATTTCGTTTGAACTGACTGAAATCAATTACTTCTTAATTCTTACGCTTGCGCTGGCCAACACCATTTTCTATGGGCGCTTGTATATTATTAGGTTCTAATTTAAATGAAGAATTCCCTTAAGGTAGAGAGAGCAAAGCATAACATGACTCAGGCTGAACTGGCAGTAAAAGTCAAGGTATCACGACAAACAATAAACTCTATTGAGATCGGAAAATATGTCCCTTCTACGTTACTCGCATTGAAAATTGCAACCGTGTTCAATATGAAAGTTGACAACATCTTTCTTTTGCAGGAAGAAGACTGGAATTGAAAGGTTTTTCGCACGGTCTGCAGGATCAGATTCTCCTCGCTCTCTTCCTTACCTTGATAACATAGGGTGCTTCTGTTGAAACCCAATAACTCGCAGCGCTTACGAACACTCAGATCGTCTTCTTGTTGTAAGATGCATTTCATTTCAGCAATCCCAATCGATTCAAGTTTTTTTGTTTTTTTTTAACCAGTCACGATCCATTTCCAGCTGGCCAATCTTGGCATAAAGCGGCTGCTTCTCCTGCTCAACGTCCTGATGACTGTCTTCAGAATCGAACGCCGCCGATGCATTCTCCTGGAACTCCTGCTTCCATTTACTGATTTGAACCGAATGAACTTTAAATCGCTTGGCAAGATCGCTCAACGATGAGCGCTCCTTCAATGGCTCAATGGCTACCTGGGCGTTAAAGGCCGCACTGAATTTTCTTCTACTCTTTTTCATGTTCGTAACACAAGTTTAGTCTAAAAGTTTAACTTAACCTGTGGTCCAAATTTTGGGGAGTATTGATTACATCATGCTGTTTCCAGCGGAGAAAAGTCAATCTGTCAGTTTCTTCAACTTCATCAATCACATCTATGAGAATACTTCCTTCAGTATTACAACCAACAAAGCTCCAGCAGAATGGGCCAATTTACTCGATGACCAGATCCTGGCTACCGCACTCCTGGACCGGATTTTATACCATTGTGAACTCATTAGCCTGGCCGGAAAAAGCTATCGGTTAAAAAATCGTAAAACCAATTTTTGAATCCTGAGTCTTTACCGCTTTATTCGCCCAGAAGTTGTGCATTCCTGTTGCAATTTTCTGTGCACCCTTGTTGCTAAAAATTGTGCGTTCCCATTTTGCCAAAAAGTGAGCATTGTTGTTTGCTGATTACAGCTCTTGGGCGAGATCATGGAGTGGGATGATATTGGAGTTAGTGCAACGACCAATTGTATTGTTTTTTTTTCATCGGAAAACGTTCCTCGTGGTACGCCCCTTGAAAAAAATATTGGATGTGAAATTCTATTCCAAAAACGAGCTTATTGCATTTTGGGTTCAGCGTTTTGCTCGTATTATGGATCCTGATGACAGAATAGTAAATATTTATGCGCAACTATAACAACCAATCAAAATGAAACTGCAGGGAAATACGATCTTGATAACTGGAGGAGCAACCGGCATTGGTCTGGAGCTGGCTAAAAAATTCCTGCCACACAACAACACCGTGATCGTTTGCGGAAGGCGACAAGATAAACTTGATCTGGCGCAAGCAACGAATCCTAAATTAATTACCAAAAAATGCGACATCAGCAGTCTTGACGAGCGGAAAGAGCTCTTTAATTTTTGCATTAGCCGGCATCCCACTATCAATATTATTATTAACAATGCAGGCATACAAAGAGAGATTGATTTCAGAAAAGGTGACAAGGATTATTCAAATGGCGATAGTGAAATTGCTATCAACTTAGAAGCTTCATTCCACTTAACCGCATTGTTCACCCCTTACCTAATGAAACAAAATGAAGCTGCTATAATCAATGTTTCATCAGGATTAGGAATTGTTCCGCTGGCGATTGTACCGGTCTACTCAGCAACGAAAGCCGCGCTCCATTCCTTTTCAATTTCATTGAGACAGCAACTTCTCAAGACGAATGTCAAGGTTTTCGAGGTGTTGCCGCCAATTGTAAATACTGATCTGGATAGGGGTGCTCGCAACAGGCGGGGGCAAAGCGACAAAGGAATTTCGGCTCAATCTGTAGCGAATGAAACACTTAAAGGAATTGAGAGAAACCAATACGAAATTGCCATTGGTATTGTAAAAATATTGAGGATTGGTTCACGCATAAATCCAAAGCTATTCTTGAAGATCATAAATAAAAAATCTCCAGTTCAAAATTAAGTGTTCCACTATATTTCGAAATTTCCAGGTAACGTTTAAGACTCAAATTCTGTTCCCGCCGGCGCAGCGGTGGTCGGAATGCATAGTTCAATCAAAATATTGTTGGAAAAACTATAGGATCTGGTCCGGTGATTCCTGCTCCCTCGTGCCGTTCGCCACGTCCATACTCTATAAATTGGACACTGCCCCGCCATTGACAATGTATTGAATGGGTATTTGACCGCCGGCCAAGATGCGAACATTAATGGGGCACGTCCAGAACTCTGTTCCGCTGGCGGAATTAAAAATATCGACATCATAACCGAGGTTAACTTCCAGGCGATTGTTGCCTGGAAAAGTTGCGCCCGTGAAATGGAGGGTAACAAATTTTATTGCCACAGGAGGAATCATTGGTGGTGCCTGGGGAGTTAACACACGTGAGTGCGTGAGTGTTAGTTCCAAACGCGGGTCCGATACCTACGGCGGGTACCGCGACTATTGGTCCTGTAATGTGTGACATAAGGTTATTTCAAATAGACAACGAGTTCATTTCTCAATATGGAGATCACTCCACGCCACAGGGCAAAAATTGCCGATCAATTGAACATCATTGCCAAACACTTATCGGAAATTATCAAGGAGGAGACAGGGAAAAGCGCCAAATACCAATTTTTCACAAAAAATTGAACTTGTACAGCATTTTTCCGTTATTTGTATATATAAATGAATATGTATGGCAACCAAGGAAGTATCTAGACTTGATCTGCG
>JANNPM010000518.1:0-2549 GCA_031400145.1 Chryseolinea sp.
GCGCTGTCGCTGATCACCGGGCAGGATGAGGATAAGGACAAGGATCCCGACAAGGTTACCATGATGACCATCCACATGGCTAAGGGACTGGAATTTCGCAATGTATATATTGTAGGGCTGGAAGAAGACCTTTTTCCCTCCCAGATGATGTTGAGTAACCGTGCGGAGCTTGAAGAAGAGCGCAGGCTGTTTTACGTAGCAATAACCAGGGCGCAAAAGAACCTGTATCTGTCTTATGCGCTTACCCGCTATCGCTTCGGGCGACTAAAGAACTGTGAGCCGAGTAGGTTCCTGGACGATGTTGACCAAAGCTTTATTAAGATAAGCAGCAAATTTGCGGGATTGGAATCTGTGCCTCCGCCATCTCATTATGCCCGAAACCTTGTAAACGGCATTAAAAAAACACTTTCGTCAGCACCCCCCCTGAAATCGTCCAGCTATAAGGTGTCAGCAGATTTTTCACCCAGCGATACCACGAGCCTCAGGGAAGGGATGAAAGTGGAACATCCAAAGTTTGGATTTGGGCTGGTCATGCAAATGGACGCTGGCGGCCCTGACCGGAAGGCGAAGATAAACTTTGACGATTTTGGAGAGAAGACGTTATTGCTTAACTTTGCTAAATTGAAAATTCATGTATAGAGGTTAAATATCACCTCCGGCGGCCGGATGATCCGCCTAATTTTTTTTATATATCACGACCACACGAAATCAAGCAGCATGCAAATAGGAGAATACAATTCTGCGCGCCCACTCATTATACTCAAAGAGTATGGACGCAACGTTCAGAAGCTGATCGAATACATCAAGAGTCTTCCGGACATTGAAAAAAGAACTGAGCTTTCATATACTTTGATCGAGCTTATCAAACAATTAACGCCAAGTATTAAAGAGCAACCTGACAATCCACAGCGACTTTGGGATGACCTTTATATCATTGCAGATTTTGACCTGGATGTGAACAACCCGTATCCTATTCCCGAGCGGGAGATCCTATTCAAGAAACCGATGCGGATGGAGTATCCGAAGAACGACGTAAGGTTTCGTCACTACGGCAAGAACATTGAAAAGCTTGTCAAAGAGGCTTTAAAGAAAGACGATGCGCAGGAACGTGAAGAGTCAATCATCTATCTTGGCAAGCTTATGAAGACCTTTTACGGAAACTGGAACAAGGAAACGCTGGATGATTCTGTTATCCTCCGGGATATACAGGCGATGTCTGGCGGTGCCCTCAACATGACGATTGAGAAAGTGAGGGAAGATAACTTGTTTGAGAAGCTTTATAAGGAGCGCAAAAAAGCTCGTCCACAAGGCCAGGGTGGCCAGGTACAAGGCAACAGCATTCATCCTCCACGACACACCGGTGGCGGTCAAGGGAATACCAACGGCAATGTGAATGGCAATAATCAGGGAGGCGGTCACCGTCCATTTAACAAAAACAAAAATAACAACTTCCGACGCAGAAGAGATCAATAGTTTCTGGAGCCTCTGTTTTTAAATATTTTTTTTCTTATTGTCAATCAATGAGTGTTTTCAAAATCAAAGGTGGAAAGAAGCTGAAAGGAGATATCATTCCACAAGGTGCCAAGAACGAAGCGCTGCAAATTTTAAGTGCTACTGTTTTATCAGCCTCGCCCGTTACAGTACACAATGTTCCGAACATCGTTGATGTTAACAAGCTGATCGATCTGATCCGCGACCTTGGCTCCAAGGTAGAAAAGCTTGGACCGGAATCATACCGGTTCACTGCAGAGGCAATTAATACGAAGTTTCTGGAAACGGACGAATACCGCAGAAAGGCCGCAGCCCTCCGGGGATCTGTGATGCTTCTGGGGCCTGTACTCGCACGATTTGGGAAGGCAACCATGCCCAAACCGGGTGGTGACAAGATTGGCCGGAGAAGGCTCGACACCCATTTTCTTGGCTTTCAAAAGCTTGGCGCCAAATTCAATTTCGATGCTGAAGAGCATCTTTTTCATATCGATGCTTCAGAGCTGAGAGGTTGTTATATGTTGCTGGATGAAGCTTCTGTTACCGGTACGGCTAACATCATTATGGCAGCAGTGCTGGCCAAAGGGACCACGACTATATATTATGCTGCTTGCGAGCCTTACCTTCAGCAATTGTGCCTCATGCTTAATCGCATGGGCGCCAAAATCAGCGGCGTTGGGTCGAATCTCGTCACAATCGAAGGAGTGGAGAAATTGGGAGGTACAGAACACACGTTGCTCCCGGACATGATTGAAATCGGTAGCTTCATTGGACTTGCGGCAATGACGCAGTCAGAGGTCACCATCAAGAACTGCCGAGTCGATATGCTCGGCATTATACCGGAAACTTTCAAGCGCCTCGGGATAAAGCTGGAGATTCGCGGCGATGATATATTCATCCCATCTCAGGAGCGATACGAAATTGAGACTTTTATTGATGGCTCCATTCTTACGGTCTCTGATGCGCCATGGCCTGGATTTACACCAGATCTCATCAGCATTGTACTGGTGATTGCCACGCAGGCAAAAGGCACCGTGTTAATACATCAAAAGATGTTTGAG
>JANNPM010000519.1:0-2245 GCA_031400145.1 Chryseolinea sp.
AAGCTCATACCGTTGCTCAGGAGTGTACTGCTTGCTACGGGCTTCCTGCTCAAGGACATACAATTCTTGTATTTTACCCAAAGCGTACTCAGCCCTTTTCAGGTCATTATCTTTGGCCTTAAAAAAATATCTTCGCGCATGAGCCATGCAATGAATTAATGTGATGCCTTGGCGGCCAGCAAAAATCTCATAAGCATTATAGGCATCGGTTTGAAGATATCCCCCTTTAAAATTCTGCAAACATTCCAGTGGGCCCTCACGGCCTCGCCCAGGCTGGTAATCAAAGATCACTAATCCATTTATTGGATCAAGATAGGCCCACAAGTATCCCTGATGGGTTTTCCCTTTTTTGTTTCGATCCTGCACCTTCAGGGTGGTTTCATCGGCCATTACGTAGTCACCCGAAAAAATTAACCTCCTTAATGTCTCACCTAAGGGAACTAAAGCGGTGGCTACCTGGCTCACCCACCCTCCCAGGGTGGAGTTAGACAGTTCAAGACCGATTCTTTTAAATATTTTCAATTGGCGATCCAGCGGAAGATGATCTACCAGTTTACTAACGATGATATGGGCTAACAGGGAATCAGAAGCCAGGCATCGCGGGATCAGCCGCTGGGGTAAGTCGGCAATAACGATGTTTGTTTTTTCTTCCCCTTCCTCATCAGCCTTAGTTTGTGATTGGTCATCGTTGGGCTTAGCAATCTCTACATACTTAGGACGGACCGTTTGAGTGACACTAAACTCGGCTTCCTTGTAATGTAGCTCTTCGGTAACTTCTTCACCTATCTGTTTATAGCCCGTCAGGTCGATTTGAGGTTGAATAACAACCCGCTCACGCGGAAGGTGAGCGGGAAGGGCTTGCCTGCCAGTGGTCTTGTAGTTGCGTACCTTTTTGGTTTTTACCCGGTCATGTGCCTGTGTTTTCTGAATTTGCTCCACTTCAATGATGTGAGTAGGTTCCACATTTAACCCTAACGCAAGTTGCTCTGGTGAGGTACTGACGATAAAACGTTCATGTCTGGGGCCATGAACTAATTGCTTATAATGTGAGAGCTCGTGCTTAAGCTTTTCAACCATAAACACGAGCTCTCTATTGGACTCCGTCAACTTCTTTGCCAACTCAACCAGTTGTAGTTGTGATAAAATTTCGTATGGAGCATCCGTTGTGATCACGAAACAAAAATAGAAAGTGTTGCGCATCTGACAATGGTTAAGCCGTTATATTCAGTGATTTTTTTTCACGGAAAGAGAATCGCTTTCTCCTTCGTACTGACTGCAATGATATACCTTGTAAGATCAATATCAGCTCATCACTTTTTAATTCAGCACACCGGGTATCTTCATTGCATGAGGGAAGTTCGTAGGTGCCTTTCTCAAGGCGCTTATATTATAATACATCGAAAAACCGTCCCCTTCCCACAATAAGACCTTCACCTGATTACGTCTTTTGTTCATGAAGATGAACACTTCGCCACTGAGTGGATCTTTGCCCAACTCGTTTCGCACCACACCACATAAGCCATCAAAGCCATTACGCATATCTGCCTGCCCCCGATAAAAATAATACCGGTAGGCTGATGAAATCGTTAACATATTCCTAAGAAAGCAAGGCTCTTAAAAATTGCACATCAACACCTTCATAGAAATTGATGCGTCTGCCATCGGGCAGAACCACTTCGAGAAGCACTGACCCTCCCGGGGGTAAGCTCCTGGTACCTTTAACAGACAGCGGAATAAATCCAGTAACATTGCCATCCCCTTCAACCGCAGTTGTATCCTTCCGGACTTTTCCAAGCCAATACTGAAAAGCACTCAAGGCCACATCATGCTGTTTGCAAAATTCTTTCCCGCCTATCCGAGCGCCTTTACCCAACGCTTGAAAGGGAGTACGGATTGGTCGGCGTCAATCGCCTTGCGCAAGCGTGCTGTCAATTTAGTGCTGGTCTCCAACCTTACGGGTCTCGCGTCGGAACTGCCTTATCCACTGGGAAAAACAGACGCCGAAAATTTACCACTTAAAATTGAACGGCGAATTCTGGATGTCGGGCAAGACTTGCTGAGTCTTAATTTGGGGAAGCAAATATCGGCTCAGTGGCAGCGCTATATTACGAGCGCCACACCGAAATTTGTTAAAGGAAAAATTAATTTTAGCGGGGCCGATGCGACGCCTACCCAAGCCGGTGTATGGGTGGAAGGCGCGCTGGAAAAGCTGGATGCGGATTTGTGGCGCAGCCTGCTCTACACG
>JANNPM010000566.1:0-5734 GCA_031400145.1 Chryseolinea sp.
GGCATACAAAACGAATTTCACCATTATCCTGCAAGTGATAAAATCCATCTTTCCCGCATAACATCAATCCACCATTAACGTGCAACGCGATGGAAGCAGCGTGAATGCCATTGCTGTATTCTTCAACGCTTCCCCCGGGCGTGCTACAAAAAATCCGGGTGGCAGCACTGTCGGTCCAGAAGAGCATTTGTGCATGGGAATCCCACATCGGACCTTCGCCACACAGCAAGTTCTGATCATGCATTAACTCCGTACTGGTGCTCATAGCATTCAAGAAATCCTTTAGCATCTGCTATCTGCCTTGCGTCGTTTTTATACGTGATGGGTATGGGATCAAACCCGAGACTATCTTTGGCTCAACGACCCTTTAAAAACCCTACCAAGTTATCTATAAATTTTGTTTATTGAGAGAAATGAATAAAATGAACCGACGTGACTGGATGAAGTCCAGTGCATTACTTTCCGGAGGCCTAACCCTGTCCATCCTTCCTTTTGATAATTTGTGGGCGAAACAAAACATAGGCGAGAAAAAAGCTTTAAAGGAAATTCATTTAGTAAATCTGAGTCATCACGACTATGGATACACGGACCTGCCTTCCAGTGTGTGGGATTATCAGGTAAACAACATCCGCCTGGCAATGAAGTTCATTACCGAAACAGTGGATTACCCGCCAGAGGCTCAATTTAAATGGACGCTGGAAGGATTGTGGACGCTGGAAAGATTCTGGACGGAAAGCAGCGTGGAGGAAAAACGACTCTTTGAAAAGTACGTAACCAGTGGGCATCTTGAGGTAACGGCCATGCCCGGCAACATGACGTGCCTGATAGGCAAATATGAATGGGAAAAGGAACTTGATCGCTTAAAATTTTTCTCCAAAAAATTCAAGCCAGCCGTAGCGTTGCAGGACGACGTAAACGGTTTGCCATGGGGAATGGTGGACTCCTTACTGAACCGAAACATCTCATATATTACCATGGCGGCAAACGCATACCATGGCGGCTACCCAATTCCCCCCCCTTCTTTCTTTTGGTGGGAAGGCGCTTCGAAGAAAAAAATCCTGATGTACAATAGCGAGGGCTACGCGGTCGCATACGATTATTTTCATACGGGTGAGTGGCGAAAGGGCCCTGTGCCCCACCGTTACGACGTGTGGTTCAATCCGCCTACGGGCAATGAAATATTCAGCACACGTATGGAGGATATGTTGGCCTCGCAAAAAATACTTAATGCCAGACTGGTAAAGTTGTCCGAACAAGGATACAACCTCAGCGCTGTGCAGCTTACGTTCACCAACCACTGGACCATTGACAATGACCAGCCCTGCCGGCAGCTGAGCGAGTTTGTGAAATCGTGGAACGAAGCAAAGCTGGAACCTAAACTGGTATTTTCCACGCCCGCTAAATTCATCGGGAAGATAAAGCCGGAGCTTGGTGGAATTCCGACCTTGCGGGGAGAATGGAGCGATTGGTGGGCTGATGGAATTGCCGCGTCGCCCACAGAGGTGGCGTTACTACAGGCGGCAAAGCGACGAAACAAAGATATCGGTGCTGCTCAGAAATATTTTGAACCTTATGATCTCTCCGTAACCCGACTAATGGCGGAACTGAGTCAGGACCTAACCTTTGCAAGCGAGCACACCTGGGGAGCATATGACAGTGTGGGGCACCCTTATAGTGCCCGCACGGTCGGCAACCATGCACAGAAGTTCGATCCCTTTTTTAAGTCTGACGAGGATTCGAAACGCATTCAGGCGGCCATCATCCGGGGATCGAAAAACTACAAACCATTTTCACAGACGACGCGTCTGCACGTACTGAATCCCGGCTCCGTGCCGCGTAGTGGCTGGGCGGAATTGTCGGCAGTGGCATTTCGGAAGGAAGCCAATGCCGTGAAAGACCTGGCGACGGGGCGAATCCTGCCGTTTGAACAAACATTGGATTCTGAATGGAATTGGCGGGGCGACAGTAAAGTGATCGAAACACCGGTTGAATTCCCGAATGATGTTTGGCCTTTTTTGCCCGCCAAGAATCGATTCTTTGTCGCGGATTTGAAGCCAGGCGAGAAACGTGCGTTCGAAATCGTAAATGATCGCGGCCTTCAAAGAAAGCCGTTGTCCGGTAGCCGTCATTTTGAGGTCAAGGTGGACGCGGCAACCGGATACCTTAAAAACATCATTTTCAAACCGCTCAACAAAGCGTTATTTGCTGAAACGGGTGATCGGTTTCCAGGCCAGCTTATTGTGGAGCGCCCGCAGGGAAAATACAGCCGAGATGCGCTGGCAGAACGGAAGGTTGATTCGAAGAATCTGCTGCGCAGCTATCCGACTGCAACAGCGTATAAGAAAATTGACAGTCACTACGCCTTGCGCTATAGTTTGGTGTCAGAAGAACAGTCTGCGAAACGTATCGAACAGCAATGGGATATATTCGACGCGGTCCCGCGCATAGAGCTTACCACGACTATTTGGCTGAAAGAGAACCTCGACCCGCTTGCCATTTACCTGGCGTTTCCTTTTGCCATACAATCCCCGCGCACGTTTTATGATTCGTTGGGCACTCAGGTAGAGGTTGGACTGGATCAAATGCCAAACACCTGCGGAGAATACAACACTATACAAAATGGTGTACGCTACACCGGTCGCGATATCTCCATAGCCCTGACCTCGCTCGACTTACCTGTGGGTATTTTCGATGACGTGATAAGAGGAAAATTCAGGCCGGTTTTTAAGCCCCAGACAGGCAATTTCTTTAGCATAGTTTGTCAGAACTATTGGATAACAAATTTTGCTGTATTGCACCCTGCAAAAATTGTAGCTCGACACATTATCGAATGCGCGAAACCAGGGGAGGATATTTTTCCGGTAGAGAATAATGAGCTGTGGTGCTACCCATCTGTTTGATTGAGTCCATCACTTATCTCCAAACACGTCTTTGATCGCCTCGATGTAGCTGGTACCATTTTTAGTGTCGGGCAAGAGGTAGCTTCCTTCCGTCCACTCGTTCCATGCATTGATGGTAACCACCTTGTGTCTGGAGTTTGATTGATCGATATATTTTTTGGCCTTTATCAATCCTTCTTTAAAGGCCTGCGGAGTGTTGTCGGTAAAAACCTGCATCCACGGATAGCCCTTGTATTGGAATCTATCCGACTGAATGCACCGCGGGCTGGGGTCCCAACCCATCGACGCATTAGGGAAGTAGGGGGCCGGGCTAAATTGGGTGGTAAATTCATGCCAGGCTTTTTCATTGGCGGCCAGCGCATCGGCATATCTCATGGTTGGGAACTGGGTTTCCGGCACGGAATAATGATGCACATAACAATAGGATGTGACGCTTGAAGCCTGGATTGCTTTGAAAATTGCGTCTGGGTTTTTCAACGATTTCTCCCACGGGAAGCTCGACAACGCACCGGCTGTAAATCCCCAGGCCATCACGTTGAGGTGCAAGCCGGGAAAACCGGCTGCCTTGGTTTTGGCATCAAACAACTCCAGTGCGGCCACAGCTTTTTCCAACGTGCCAAATCCATTGATAAACGTACCGATTTCGTAAATAGAAAAATAAGGCTTGCTATCCAGTTTCCAGTAATTGGGTTGCGAAAAATACGTGGCGATCACGTAGTCCATAATTTTATTCCATGTTTCAGGAGACACTTCGCCATCGGTAAGCTTTTCAGTTTGATTGGTGAAGGTAGCAGGCTGAATATTGAGCCAGTCGTGGTTCGCCCACATCAGGGCGAACTTGAGCCGGTCTTTATTTGGGGCTTTAAGGAAGCCGTTTTCCAACTGTTCGTGCAGGTACCTGCCTCCCGCGATTTTTTCGTACCAGTACCAGTCGTAGATAAAAACATCAACACCATGATCTGCGGCCAGATCTATCTCTTTGGCCGCCCACTTGGGATCGGCCTCGTTGAAATAGCCCCACGCGGGCACCTTGGGCTGATCGTGCCCTTCAAACCGTGGTTTTGCCGCCTTCAACACGTCCCACTCGGTCCAGCCTTTCCCATGCCACTGGTCGTTGGTGGCATCGGGATGGTAGTTGGGGAAATAGTAGACGGCCACTTCATAATCGGTGGCTTTGGCATCAGCCTGGACTTTGGTTTTTGAATTCTTTTTAGTTTGTGAAACAACCTCCGCCCCTGCGCAAATCAGCAACAGTGTTATTAATAGAGCATTTGTATTTTTCATAAAAAAGATAGATTTAAAACTCAGGCTTTTAAGTTGTCCTTTGGATCTATATAAACGTCATCCGGCAAGAATAAAATTAGTTTATACTTGCAAGCTGTGAGGCCTCAGCGACGCCAATGTCACAACTGAATTACTTTTACTTCTTTAGGGGCTTTAAAAGTCGTTTTTATCTTGCCATCCCGCTGTTTTTTGTGGTTGATAGTAACAGTGCCATAAGGTGTTGGGAATGTTCCCTCCACCCACAATAAGTTACCTAAATTTGGTTTGATGCGGATGGTCTTACAGCCCGGTTCCGCAACTGAAACGCCTAATACGTGCTGGGTGAGCCAGCTTGTCGGTCCGCTTGCCCAGCCATGGCAAAGGCTGTGGCGCAACCCGATGTAGCAATAGGCTCCATAATCGCCATGAATGTCTTTTTTTCCGACAGGCACGGGCTCATCGATGGGAGCGGCGTTTTCCATCCAGTCCAAGTTAAAATCTTCCCAGAAAGTAGTGGCTCCCATATCCAACATGCCACCCCAATATTGCCGGATGATATCAATGGCTTGTTGGTAATTGCCGGCCTTTGCCATGGCCTGTAGCATATAATAGCCATAAAAGGTTGAAAAGTCTTTTGCCCCGCCTAGCGAGATAATCTGATTGGCTTTCAAGGGGTCGATCATGTCCGCAAGGGATAACAAAGCAGCGGCCTGCTTGTTGTTGCCGGCTTCTGGAATATGGGTCTTCATTTTCCTCGACATTTCCTGGCAACGCAGCGCCACGGTAGGTTCCTTTAAAAGTAAGCATAATTCACTGCCTGCTTCTAACGTCATCACCAAGAGCGCCTGGTACCCTGCATGGATAGCCATTTTATTTTCGCTGGAAGGCCAGTCTAAGAAACGCATGCCGTCCAATTGCTCATGTCCTAAACTATCTACCTTAGTCATCAAAAAATCCAATAAGCCAGTGAGGTATTTTTTTTGGGCTTCAACGTATTGTTTATCGCCGTGGGCATTGTACCATTCTTTTTGAAGAAGTACCCACCACATGCTGTAGGCGCTGATGGTGTTCATCCAACCCGGCAAGGGTGTTTGGTCTTTAGCGGCATCAAGGCTTTTAGGCACTACCTCATTATAGCCAAAAACAGAATTAATGGTCATCACTTCCGGATACATATCCCCTACCCAAACCAGGCGGTCTCTCTTAATGCCGTCCCACAGATTCTGCTGCATGTTCAGGTGGACCGTGTAAGCGCCGGTAAGCCAGATTTGGTTCAGCTTTTCGTCATTACACCGGAATGAACCTTTATACATAATGTCGCGATAAACAAAAATGGCGTTTACTTCCTTTAAGTGGAGCTCAACATCGCTGTCTATTAAGTCGATGCGAACAAAACGGAAGCCTGAATAGCCTGCCTCTTGTATGCCGAGCCAGGGCAATGAGACAATAAAATCTCGCATGGCATGGTCATTGGTTGCCCCCTTCAGGGTGTCAATATCGTGCATGACCTCGCTGACACTTTCACCCAGCCGGATACGCACCCGTACCGGATGATGGGTACGCATGATGCC
>JANNPM010000570.1:0-16647 GCA_031400145.1 Chryseolinea sp.
CATAAACTGGCAGACCGGACAATATGAAACGTATGCTAAAAACGGAACGGAGGATGTGGCTACCAGCTCGGTCAAAAACAATAACCCGTTGCAGGTAATCGATTATGACCAGGTATGGTGGGGTGCGTATGTTCAGGGCGAATACAAGCTTACTGAAAGGATCAAAGTCCTCGCCGGTTTGCAGGCCAACAAAGTGACAAATATTGATTTAGATGTTGTGCCCCGCGTAGGTAGTATCATATCGTTGAACAAAAATCTGGGCGCTAAAATTCTGTATGGACAATCATTCCGGTCGCCCTCGCACTATGAACGGGATGCCGATAATTTCCCTGAAATCGTCAACAATCCCAACCTGCAACCTGAAAAAATGGGCACGTTCGAAACCCAGATTTACTTTACGCAAAAGAAGTTTGAACTTTTCCTCACGTACTACACCAGCAAACAAACGGACGTTATACGGCAGGGATCAAGACTTGTATCGCTCGCGGACTCAGTAGGGGCTCCCGAGCTCCTTATCAGTCAATACGTCAATGGTGGCGAATTGAACAGTTGGGGAATGGAGCTGGAAGGGAAGGCCTATTTGACGAATACTGTTTTCTTGAATTTTTCAACCAGCTACCAGCAGAGTGAAGACAAAGATGAGCAAAAAGATATCTTTGGAATGCCACAGTTCATGGGCAAACTGGGAATCACGTATACTTCCCCTTTCGGTCTTTCTGCCAGTGTGTTTAACTCTTATTTTGGAGAGGCGAAGGAGATACCGCTTGAAAGCGGCTCTTATAAAATCAATAAAGAAGCCTCGGGCTACAATTACTTGTCTGCCCATGTTCAATACAATTTGTCGGATCTTTTCAAAATTGAAAATAAGCTGATTGTCGGAGTATATGCCACGAACCTGTTGGATAAAGATGTGTATTATTCTGAATACAATAACCGGATCATTAATACTCTGCCGGGAAGATCAGGAAGATCGGTTTACGCTAATGTTACCTACCGTTTCTGAGAGATTTACCAGGACAACCGCGTAGCGAATATGTATGCCCGAAGTCCAAAGGAACGATACGATACGATCTCAGAGGTTTTTCCTAACATTCACAACCGGGTCTATCGGCCAAATCGGCGATGATATTGAGTCTGGTCATTCCATGTGACAACTAAAGCAATTCTTAACACATGCGTGTCAGCTTCCTTAATGTGCCCATGTAGACTCACGATAAACAGTTGGGATAATAGTCCTTACGATAATCAGGGTTAGATTTCACCACCCAAATATCTGTTCAAGATTGGGATTAAGAACTACCTCGGACTGAGGCACGGGCCGGTAATAATATTTTGGCTCAGCAAATTCACCCCGGTCAGAATCTGTGACACTGGTCCCACTGCTTCCATTGGAGAGGTAAAAAGATGCATCGCTTCCCTCAGGGCCGACACGATAATAAATCAGTTTTTTTCCAAGCGAATTCTCCTCCTTGTCATCTTCAGCAGGAATAGACGCTGCATTGGAAATAAGAATAATGTCCTCAATCGCGTCTCCCGTCAGATCGTACTTTCCCAACCCGGGGAAATATAATCCCTCAGGCTCCTTTTCCATCAATTTGGCGGAATGCCAGCGCATCAGGTCATCGAAGCGAAAACCTTCCAGCGCCAGTTCCACCCGCCGCTCTCTCCTGATCTCGAGTAATACATTAGCCTGTGCACCAGTTACGTTTGGATATTGCTGCTGTAGTATCGCATCGGCCGCGGGGGAAATGCTCAGATGGGGCATGTCGGCGCGATCGCGCAATTTGTTTACCGTAAGATCAAGATCTTCCTGCGTGAGCTCACCAAGCTCAGCTCTTGATTCGGCATAGACCAGCAGGATCTCAGCAAAACGGAGAACAGGTACATCCATATTGTTTTGCACCACTGCGTCCGTGTCATTTACAAAACCTTTCAGCTGATGGTATCCTGAAAAGTTTTTTGCCAGCTCCTGGACATAGATACCCGCACCCTGGGCATAGGTGCTGGAATTGATGAGCTCCCATCCTGGAAATGCATACGTCTGGTAAAGACGCGGATCGCGATCCTGAAATTCCGCTACGAATTGTTTTGTTTGATATCCTGGCTGGCTGGTAAAGGCATTCCCATCTGTCATCAGGTAAGCCTGTAACAGATCCCTTGTGGGACTTACCTCATAGTTGCCGAACATATAACCCCACCAGCCACTGTTCAACACATCGTTTTCATATTGTCTCGTCAGGATGACTTCAGGGTTACCGGAGAGATCCGTGCTGGTAAACAAGCTGCCATAATCCGTCATCGGGTTCCCGGTGGAGTAAACGGAGTATTCTCCGTTATCCATAATTTCCTTGGCGATGTCGCGGGCGAGTTGCAGGTAAGTATCGGCCGTGGATGTCAATGAAAGTTCCGCATGATACTTTCTGAATGTTCCTTCATGCAGTGCGTGACGAGCCATATAGGATAAAACAACCCATTTGTTAACAGCCCCTGTCCGATCATCTTCCTGTACATGTTCACGGGCAAAGGTGTAGTCCTCAAAAATTTTATCTACGACCTGAACACGCGGATCGCGGGCCTTATACATATCTGGGTCATCTGTCGTCAGGACCTTATCATACCACGGTACGTCTGAGTAACGTTTTACTTTCTCCATGTAAAACTTTGCCCGAAAGAAGCGCGCCAATCCTTCATAGTGACTCCTGGTGGACTCATCCACTTCTGCTTTCCCCAAGTTTTCCAGGAAGTAATTTACATTCCTGACCTGGTCCCAATCCCAGCCACCCGTAATGTTAGAAGCTGAAGGCGTGCCGATCATCATGTTCTTGATTTCCGTTAAGCCAGTAGTGGCAGCGTTGTCCGTGGAGTGGTCACCTACATAAAGATCCTCGAATGACGGAAAATCATAAAGGCTGTACAGATAGGTGTCAAGGTCTTCCTTGCTGTTAAAGAAATTCTCTTGCGATATTTCCGTCTCCGGGACGCGTTCAAGAAAATCGTCATTACACGACTGGACCCCCAGCATGATGACGACAAGTAACAATAAATATTTTTTCATGCGTTAATAATTGTTTTTAGTTGTCAAATGGAACGGCCAGACCAAATTATCATCACTTTGCGTGAACGGGTGCATGGCCATTTCATGGCTTTAAGTCGTTAGTATTTTCAGAATTGAAGTTCAACGCCAAAGGAATATTTTCTCTGGAACGGATAAGCATATCCCCAACCTGTGCTTGTTTCTTTAGAAGGGTCGGTCTTGTCCACGTTATCTGTGATCGCTTCCGGGTCAAAATATTTTTTCACTTCCGACCACTCCATCAGATTCTCACCACTCGCATAGAGGCGCAAACGATTCACGTGCATTCTTTCCAGGAGTGAATGGGGCAATGAGTAGCCGATAGTAAGATTTTTCAACCTCAGATAGGCGCCATTTAAAAGATAAGCAGTCTGTGGTATGGCGAGTCCCTGGGCTTGATCGATGCGTTCCCCAAGGTTGCGGTCGGCCAGCCACGCTTGCAGTACAGGATACTTGGCATCCGTATTGGCGTCTGCGAGGCCTGCATCTATATAGGACTGCGAGTGTTGCGCCCGTTCGATATCGCTGTCCGCTTCCCCGCGGTAGAAATCCATCAAATGCTCGTACCCCCCGGCATAGGGTTGCTGATAGAATCCCCAATAAAGATAGTTCAGCGGGTAGTAATCCATTTTTCCTACGCCCTGGAGGAAAAGGCGGAAGTCGAAACCATTCCATTCCGCGCCGAGGTTAACACCAAAACGCAAACGCGGTGTAATGTTACCGATCACTGAGAGATCCTTTGGATCACTTACCGTGGCGCCTTTCTCTATGATTTGGTTGCCATCAAGATCGTGGTATCTCGGCCATCCCGGTACGATGTTAAGGGCTCCCCATGGTACGATAGAGGTCTCATCGAGGGCATCTATTTCATCCTGTGATTTAAAGAGGCCATTGCTTTTCAACCCCCAGATCTCACCTAACTCTTTTCCTTTGTAATACTGCGTAAGGCTTTCGTTAGGATTATCGAAACGGGTGATAGATGTCCGGCTGTCAGAAAAAATAAGCCTTGCGTTGAAATGCAGAGGCCTTCCCCTCACCGAAAACTCTTCATCGTAACCAAGAGAAAATTCCCAGCCTTGTGTTTTCAGATCGGCTGCGTTTTCGGAAGGTTCCGAGGAACCGAAAACACCGGGAAGCTCTTTACCCTGCGTGAGCATATCCTTTGTATCCCGTCGGTAGATATCAAGAGATGCGCTGATCCGTTGTTGGAAAAATCCCAGATCGACCCCCAGGTTCTGCGTATAAACTTTCTCCCATGTATAGTTAGAAGAAACTGGGCTTGGCGCTCCGATCTCCACCGGAAGTACTCCATCGATCAGATAATCAGAATTATCGGCAGACATTTTTTCGATGTAACCGTACTCCGCAACATCCGACTGATTGCCCAGCGAACCATACGATGCACGTATCTTAAAGGTATTGACGAGCGCAGACACCGGTCTCCAGAAGTTTTCTTCGTCTATTTTCCAGGCTGCTGAGAAAGAGGGGAAGAATCCGAAACGTTTATCCTTCGGAAACTTTGACGACCCGTCATACCGTCCGTTAAACTCCACGATATACCGGTCGTTATAGATGTAGTTCATCCGATAGAAGGCACCACGGAGCGCCCAGGTCCGGATCCGTTCTGAGGCGTTTGCCACACCGGTAGCGAGTTCTACTGTCGGAAGGGAAGAAGAAATGACACCTGTCCTTTCAACATGAAACGTTTCAAAATTGTTGTATTCCTGATTGTAACCCAGAATAGCATTAAAGTAGTGACGATCAGCAACTGTCTTTTCAAATGTTGCATAGGTGTTGAGTACATAATAGGAGAGGAACCCTGCCGTCCTGTAAGCCGCATTAGTACCTTCCTCTCGAACATCATTTGGGCCATATCCAAGGGAGTACTTGGTTTGATAACTCGACGAGTCTGTGTTGTCGCGACGTACCGTGAAATCGGTGTTGATCCGTAACATCCGTTCAAAGAATGACAGCTCGCCGCTGAATGTACTTTGAAACATATTTATTTTTTCCTGGTTCTGTCCACCATTGGTGAGTTGTGCGCCTACGCGACCTACATCTGTATTAGCCCATGTACCGTCCGGGTTTTTATCCCAGCTGGTAGGAAAAAGATTGTAAAGATTCTGAATGGATAAATGATATGGCTTGGATCTGTCGGTAAGCGAAACAGAGGTATTGTTTCCGATGGAAAGCCACTTGTAGGGTTTGAAATTTATTTTTCCCCTAAATGAATGACGCTCAAATTTATCTTCTGCCAATTTGAGCGAACCGTTTTGAGAATCATACGATCCGGAAAGATAGTATGTGGTATTACCTGATCTTCCCGACAAGGCCACGTTATGCCGTTGGGATATCGTTGGATTATCAAGATAGTATTTTGTCCAGTCGCGATCACCCATATATTGCCACTGTGTATTGTCGTTTGGATTGAGTCTTACAGGTTCAGATGAAGCAGGATTGTCCGATCGCTCCCTGGCCCATGCATATTCTTCGGCGGAATAGTCCACATAATCCCATGGTGTGTTGTCGGTAGAGGTTTCCAATGTTCGCATATAGATATACGGGTCTGTCACTTTATTGGGAAGTATGGTAGGCGTACTCCAGGAAAAATTATTGGAATAGTCGATGCTAACACCATCTCGCACGCCAGATTTGGTTGTGATAAGGATCACGCCGTATGCAGCCCGGGCCCCATAGATTGCTGCTGAGGAAGCATCTTTTAATACCGATATGCTTTTGATGTCGGCGGGTGCTATAAAATTAAGATCCGCTGCGTCCAGTGGCACATTGTCAACCAGTATTAGTGGTTGTCCGCCGTTAATGGAATTGATACCGCGAATATTGATGTTTGGAGTGCCACCGGGCTCGCCACTCAGGAAATCAATGTTCAAGTTGGGTACCGTCCCCTGTAAACCCTGGGCAACACTTTGTATCGGCCGTGATTCTAAAATTTTGTTGCCGATCACGTCGACAGCGCCGGAAAGGTTGGCGCGCTTCTGCTCTCCGAATCCGACGACCACCACCTCCTCCAATGAGGTGGAGTTAACACGCATGGCAATATCAATTTGCGAGCGGCTGGCAACGGGTATCTCCTGCGTTAGATATCCGATAAACGAAACGACGAGCACGGCATTTTCATCCGCCTCTAAAGCGTACTTTCCGTTTACATCCGTGATGGTGCCGGTGGCAGATGATTTAATCATAACGTTTGTTCCGATCAGCGGAGACCCGTCAGCGGCATCGGTGATCGTGCCCTGAACAGTAGTACGTTGTGCCTTCACCGGAGAAGTTATGGATACCAGAAGTGCAATGCACCCGAAAACCATTCTTGTTGCGATCAGCGTCTGGTTGTAGAGATGATTCATAGGTTATTTTTTTGAGGGTTTCTTTTTTGAGGAGTTCATCAAAACTCAAATATATTGTTAAAAAAATATATTGAATGACCATTCAATATAAATTAACACATTCTTCATATTGCAGCAAATTCATTTTATTTACTTTATTAAAGTTTAAAATATGGGCAGAGCGAGTCTTAAAGAAACCCGTCAGAAGGAAATAATTCTGGCTTTTTACACGGTAGCAAAAAAGATAGGACTTGAAAATGCATCCATTGCAAAGGTTGCCGATCACATGGATATCAATCCGAGCCTGATCGTGCATTATTTCAAAACACGGGAGGAATTGTTTTCGGGACTGATCAGATTTATACTGGAACGATACAGCGATATTTACAAAACGAATGGCCAGGACTATCGGCGTGCTGCGGACCTTCGAAAGCTTATTGACAATCTCTTCTCCCGGAAATGGGACAAACTCTTTGATGACAGCGTCTTCTACAGTTGCTACGCCCTGACGTATCGTGATAAGAAAATCAGGAGAGCGTTTAAGGCATTGCACGATTCACTCAGGACCTTGCTGACGGATGCGTTACAGAAGGCCGGTCAAAACGGCGTAATCAGCATCCGTAACAAAGAGGAAATGACGGAAATCATTTTCGCGCTTATAGAAGGAGCTTATTACTACCTGGGCATGGTGGACTCTAAAAAAGACTATACGCGTAAGCTGAACGCGCTGAAGAAACAAGCGCAAATATTATTGGGAATTTAGCGCTGGTATGATCTTCTCACCGCTTAACGTTCAGGAGCCGTGCCATGGAAACAACAGCAATAAAACACCAGAAAAGATTAACAAAAAAATTGGGTGCGTCCGATTTATTATAGGAGGTAATTACCAGGCAAACGCCCCCGAGTGCATTCAGGGCATGGTAGTTTATTCTGTCGGATTTCAACCAACCCACGCTCAGCAGACCGTAAGCGGCAACGTATGCAGCAGCACCTGTCCATCCTATGATATCGATCATTGTTTCAGGCAAAGCAGTCATTTAAAATTAACCATTCCATAATATCGTATACTTTTTTGATCTGGAACTTGTTCTCAAGTTTGAATGATTATTCAATATATAAACAACGCCATTTACAAATATTAGCAATTCACATTTATGGTAAAGGTTAAATTTGTGTTAACGCTGTTTTGTTTTTGTCTGATGTTGAACGGATACGGTCAGCACAAAGCCGTCTTTATTATTCTTGACGGTATCCCTGCCGATGTAATTGAAAAAACTGAAACACCGGTGCTCGATGAGATTGCTTCAACTGACGGATACACACGGTCTTACCTGGGTGGTGAAAAAGGTGGATACAGTCAATCGCCTACCGTGTCTGCAGTTGGATACAATCACCTGCTTACCGGCACGTGGGCGAACAAGCACAACGTATGGGATAATGATATAAAAGCACCCAACTATCGATACTGGAATATCTTTCGTATCGTCGAAACCGCCAGTCCGGACATGAAGACCGCTATTTTCTCATCATGGACAGACAATCGTACAAAGCTTGTTGGTGATACGCTGGCTGAGGCCGGAGGCATAAAGCTCGATTATTCATATGACGGACTGGAACTGGATAAGGTAAATTTCCCACACACCAAGGACCGGAAATTCATGTTTGATATCGATGAAAAAATCTCCAGGGAAGCCGGGACGTATATTCTCGAAAACGGTCCGGATCTTTCCTGGGTTTATCTGGAGTTTACCGATGATATGGGACACATGTACGGTGACAGTCCCCAGTTTTACGATGCCGTAAAAAAGGCGGACGTCCAGGTGGGACGAATATGGAACGCTATCAAGGAGCGTGAGCAGAAATTTGGAGAAGAGTGGATGATCGTTGTGACTACTGATCACGGCAGAGATGTTGCAACTGGCAAGGATCACGGCGGTCAAACGGATCGTGAACGCACTACGTGGATTGTAACCAACGCGAAGCCGCTGAATGCCCACTTTAAACAAATTCCCGCTACCGTGGATATAGCGCCATCGATTCTACGGTTCATGAACATGGAGGTTCCGGAACCAATCCAACGGGAATTTGACGGTGTACCTTTCGTGGGCGAAGTTTCCCTAAGCAATTTAAAAGCGAAGCGTAACGGCAGCAAGATCGAACTTGCATGGACGGTCTTAAATCAAACTGGTGAAGCGGAAGTGATGGTCAGCACAACAAACAATTTTAAAAATGGAGGAACGGATGATTACAGGCTCATAGGAAAGACGATGGTCGCTGCCGGCAATTACACTTTCGACCTCCCTGCACCGCCAACCGCTGATGTTTATAAAATACTGATCAGGGCGCCATACAATACCGTGAATACCTGGGTCGTTAAAACCCGTTAAAACCCGTTAAATCATCATGGGCATGTCAAAACATCGGGGATGAGACACAAACATGCCGCACGCCAAGCCCGTCTCTGCGTAAGCAAAACGTTACCTGTCCTGCCGACGATCTCTATACGCCCCGACAAGCTTAATAGATGAGACTTGGGCGTGAAAAAAAACTGACCCTTACGCTGACCCTTTATCGGCACTTATCATCGGCAGGTATTTTTCACGACTCTCGATCATTACCCAAAGATTTATTGCCATTAATACAAGTGCCATGGGGAGGCCTGATGGCGCACTCAATATATTTGTTAAGAGTATTCCGATCACAACCGGAAAAACGATTAGTGCACCAAGCGCCCTGTATTTAGGTATCATGAAAAGCACGCCGCCCACAACTTCGGCAAGCCCGACAAGGGGCATTAGCCAACCAATTTCCATAAATGCGCCCATTACTTTCATCATGCTTTCGGGCATGTCTTTGGGTGCAGGCATGTAATTAAAGAATTTGTTTAGCCCTGCGTTAATGAACATCAGCCCGAAAAGAATACATACTCCGAATAAAATTTTCTTTTTCATAATATTAGGTTTTATAGTCAGTCAGTTAGTAATCTAGTTTCCTTCTGTATACATTTTAAAGCTGTCGAGAATCGCTTGCCATCCATCGCGCTGCAGGTCGATCGAATGAATGTCTTCGGCCTCAAACGTTTCAGTCACTTTTGTATCATTGCCGGTAGATGAAAAAGTGATTGTCACGTTACGCCCATCAAGTATAGTATATTCAATTATTTCATGTGTTAATAATTGTTCTTCGTAGTCACATGGAATCGCATGGTTAATTAACATCCTTTTGGGTGAACGCAGTGCATGACGATTTCATGTGTTAATAATTGTTTTTAGTTGTCACATGGAATGGCCAGACCAAATTATCATCCCTTTGGGTGAACAGGGTGCATGGCCATTTCATGTTCCTGCACGTTGGTATAAACGCCTTCAAAATCAAAACTCATGCTTCCATCTTTTGCGGACATCGTTGTCTTAAATTTACCGTTAGTGCGCAAATCATTTTCTGCATGGGGCGCATGCCAGTCGCCCGAAGCGTGATTCCATTGGGTTATGTGTTTTGGTTCAGACCAGTATGCCCAAACTTTTTCCACTGATGCTTTTACTGAAGTCTCAACGGTAATAGATGTCTTTGTTGTTGTTTTCACGGTTAGATTGTTTAAAGTTAGTACTTCGGTTGTTTCTTTTACAAACTTATAATGAAGAAAGAGTTGAAAGTTGGCAAAAAGTGACTTTTTAAGGGGGATTTTGCGACAACTCAAAGCGGGTTGCGCCAGAGCAAGCCTAAGTATAAAGGTTTTTAAGTTTCCATTGTCTAAGGGGAGATTAAAATAGGCCCGTCCTTTACTGGCAATCAATCTGAAAGCACCACAGAGTTATTGCTGCAAAATTCGGATCAGATCATGATTAAGATAATAACTACTGAATAGTAACAAACAAATTTTAATAACCGAGAGCAGATTACCACGGGTGGTAAGTTTGCCAAAAGCTTTCGGAAAAGGAGTCCCCATGTAATTCCAGCGCGCGATATTAAAGCCCTTCTTGAAAAAGAAGCACGGGAAAATGCTTCTGAAGAACCTAAGCCGTTTAAGATAGCAGAGGCAGTGTCTGCCGACATAGATATAGCGAGAGAAGCCGAATGGGTTGAAGAAGATGGTTTTGCTTATGGGAAATATTCAATTGAAGCTGAAGGTGCAAAATCCATCAGTGCTAACTTCAATCAGTTTTATCTTCCGCGAGGAACTGAACTGTATGTATATAACGAGAATGGTGAAATGATTACCGGGCCGGTAACAGAATCGGAAAACAATGAAAATAGTTTTTGGGGAACATGGGTGTACAAAGGCGGAAAGATAACGTTGGATTTTAAAATACCACTCGAAATTAGGTCATTGTTAAAACTCCATGTGTCAAGCATAGCATATGGCTATAAGGATATTTACGAAACACAAGTCTCTAATTTTGGAGAATCTGCTTCTTGCGAAATCAATGTATTGTGTTCGTTGGGAAATGGATGGGAGAATGAAAGGAATTCAGTTGCCCTGATACTTAATGGAAGCAGTGAAGCTTTATGTAGTGGAGCACTTATGAATAATACATGTAATTTGAATATACCATACTTATTAACCGCTAACCATTGTTTTGACGGCAAATTTTCTTTTCAGGCATGGAGCGCTACGTGTACTCCTTCGCAAAAGGGCCTTTCAAACCGTCTTGGAGTTGCCGAAGTTGCCATCTCAATAGATGCTTATGTCAGAGCAAAGTATGTAAAGTTCTCCGGAGATAAAGCCGGAGCATATTCTGCCAGCTTTAAACATCTGGTAAGGGCCTAGTATAACAACCTCAATTTCCTGAGGGAGATTTTGTAATACGAATTTTTCCTCTTCCTCAAAAGAACTTTTCAGAGGCACATCGGTTTGTCTGTAAAAATTCCCTCTTCTACATCGGGTGTCGTGTGGCGGATCATGTAAATTTCCATAGTGCCAATGTGCTCAAAATAAAAACTATCTCATTTACTTGTTGTGTTGCACCAAGGCAATCGCCTGTGTATCCACCGATCCATTTTTTAAAGTATCCCGCCAGGTAAAACGTTATAAGCACCATTGGCATCAATGTAAAAACAGATAACCAATTTTTTTGTGCAATGAAGCAGATAAACGGAATCAATCCAAATAGCGAAGCCACTACTAGATCTGTAAAACTAATTCCAACAGCCACAGGCTTTGCCTTGCTATCCTGATCAGCGCGAGCGTAAGGTTGGGAATAGATAATACCGACAGCCATCAATCTGCTCAGGGAATGAGATGAAATGATTAGCAGGGTAAAGGAGACTACTTCCGTAGCATTGTGTATTTCGAGAGTAGCCGAAATTTTCAATGCAAAAATCAAAACTACGCCTACTACCCCATACGTTCCTACGCGGCTGTCTTTCATAATCACAAGAATCTTTTCTTTTGTCCAGCCCCCTCCAAAGCCATCGCATGTATCGGCAAACCCGTCTTCATGGAATGCACCTGTCAATAGAACACTTGCCACTGATCCTAAGAGTATGCCGATAAGCGGAGATAGCACGAACGAAGAAAGTATGACCACCCCTGCATACGCGCCACCCACTATCCAGCCTATCAATGGAAAGTAACGCGTCGAGAGACTGATGAAATCCGGATGATGGTCTATCCACTTGGGGCAAGGTATGCGCGTGTAGTACATCACGGCGGTCAAAAATATCTGCACCTCTCTTTTCATTCTATTATTTAGAAACATTAGCCGACTCAAAACTGGCCATATCATTTATAAAATTTACGGCCGATTCTATTATAGGATAAGCAATGGCCACGCCAGTGCCTTCGCCCAACCGCATGTTGAGGTTTAACAACGGCTCAATGCTTAGGTGTTTCAATAAATGCGAATGCCCTTGTTCGTTAGATTGATGACAAAAGATGCAATATTCTTTTACATTTGGTTCCATGGCTTGTGCCACTAGATAAGCCGCGGTTGAAATAAAGCCATCAATCAATATTATCATTCTTTTTTCCGCAGCTTGCAAAATTGCTCCTACCATCTGTGCAATTTCGAAACCACCATAGGTAGCCAATACCTTTAAGGGAGTGTTCGGCTTGCCGCGCTTTACCAATGCGATTTTTAAAATATCCAATTTCCTGATGAGGGCTTCATCGGTTAGACCTGTACCTTTTCCAACGCATAGCTGTATGGGTATGCCTGAAAGCATGCACATCAATAAGGCTGCGGAAGATGTGTTGGCTATTCCCATTTCACCAAAGCCAATAACGTTGCATCCTGAAGTTGAAATCTGCTTTACAATGTTTGCACTGCTATCGATACAACTTTGAGCCAGTTTGATTGACATGGCAGGCGCGAGCAAGAAGTTGTCCGTTCCTTTGCCCGCTTTGTTGTGGATTAATCCGATGGTATTTTTTGGAAAGTCATAGTTTACCCCGGCATCAATTACTTTCAATGCAATGTGGTGTTGTTTGCAAAATACATTGATGGCTGCACCCCCGTTTAAAAAATTCATTACCATTTGCCAAGTTACTTCCTGAGGATAAGCACTCACACCTTCTTTCGCTATGCCATGATCGCCTGCGAAAACGAGGAGGTGCGGTTGTGTCAGTTTTGGATTCAGGGAATTTTGGATCAGACCGATTTGCAACGCTATTTCCTCCAACCTTCCCAACGCTCCCAGCGGCTTTGCCTTACTATTTATTTTGGTTTGTATAGCCTCGCTTAAGCCATCATCAATAAGGTCTATTTTATAGCTTCTCATTATATGTCGGTTTTATTTTTAGCGATAAGCCCGAAACCATAAAATAGACTTCGTCAGCTTCTTTGGCGATGAATTGATTCGTCCATCCCTGCAACTCCACAAACTTTCTCCCCATTTCAGAGGAAGCATGGACGCCCATACCGATTTCGTTGGAGATAACGATCCATGTACACGCTATTTTAAATGCCTTTGTCAATTCTTGCTGTGCAAAATCCAATGACTTTTCGAGGTCATTTTTTTCAGCCATGAAAATGTTAGTCAGCCAAAGTGTTATGCAATCCAGCACAACCACTTGTCCTTCAACGGATGGTGTTGAAATGTATTTCTCTTCCTCGATGTTGGTCCAGCGGTTGTCACGTTCTGCCCTGTGCCTTGCGATGCGCTTTTGAAAGTCGCCATCCCATTGTTTTGCTGTTGCCAGATAAACAGGATTAGCAGAGAGTTTCAACCCAAGCTCCTGGGCATAATGGCTTTTGCCCGAACGTTCTCCCCCGGTTATAAAGTAAATCACGTTCTATTTTTTAAATTTATACGGGCAATGACGGCATCCGCTCTTGCAGCATGTGCCGCGAAGCTGGTGATAGTAAGCCGTAAAAATCCACAGTCCATTTTCGATGTTGTAGTGAACTCCTTCTTTCAACTCATGCAGTTTTGGAAACGTTACATTCTTAGGCAGCGGTGTGGGCTGACCATCGCTCATAGTAATTCCATTTCGGTGAACCAATAGTTCTTATAGCATGACCTTATGCCAAAACCAACATTCAACTTTTTTCTGAATAAGGGGGCATTGACCACCAGCGTATGATACTCTCCATTTTCGCCACAGGCATCAACACCAGTTTCTTCTAATCGACCCAATAATGTTTCAGTAATTTTTTCTCCGAGGTATTCTTCACCCATTGCCTCGTTGCACGAAACGATATAGGCTTCTATTCCCGATGAAATCATTTCCAGCACCAGCTCTTTCCGGTTTCGTTTCCAAAGGGGCAGCGAAGCCTCCAATCCTGCTGTCTTGCAAACTTTTTCTTCCCAGTCGCGGTGGGCTTGTAAATCAATATCGCCGAACACCCCCACTGCAATTCCATCAGTAGCTTTCAATTCTATGAGTGATTTGATAAAGAGTTGCTCATAATCTTCCCAACTTGTAGGCTTCATTATGATGGGCAAATTCATTGAAGCTCCTTGCGCACGTAGAATGCTTTTTGGGATTGCGTGACTACGGCTCACCAGACCATTTTCGTTCATCATATTCAATAGAACTGCCGGAATATACCCTTGTGCTATTGCTTGCATCATGGCATAACAACTATCTTTTCCTCCGCTCCAACTGGCCACGAATTTTTTCATTGGATAGGTAATGGGCACTGAACTCCATTTAAACGCAAAACAGGGAAGCGCTTTTGCAATAATTCAAACACGCCAAAGAAAATTCCGCTGAAAATCAAATTACCCATCAGCATGTTTTTCATAAACGGAAGAGCCAGGTAATAGCACATCATCAACCCTTTCCAATCCCGTGTATATGGAAGACCGGTGGTTATATCTTTACCACCACCAAGCCACACGCCGAAATCGGTAATGAGCCAATGTAACAGAGCTCCGGCTGATGCCGCAAATAGAACGCTTTTGAACGATACCATTCTTATATTGCGGCCGATTAAAACCATCAATGCGAAGCTGCCATACACCCAGGCGAAGCCACCATAAAAGAATACCCATTCGTGAAAATAAAAGAACCTATTCAGAAAAATATCTGTGATCCATAATGTGAGCAAGGGTAAAAGGTAAGCCTTCCACTTGTCCTGATAATAACATCCGCCAAAGAGTGCCATCGCGCCCAGTGGAGTGAAATTAGCAAGCGGCGTTTGTGTCTCAGTGGCGGTGAGCAAACGAAATATACCGGCTGCCAAAATAATTGCAGCCAGCACAAAAAGGCGAGGATTGAATTGTTGTTTCATGGTCATCTGAATTTAAATTATGAAAGACAGGCCTGTGTTGATATTTACGGTAACCACCTTACCTGCTTCAAGCTGGTTTTTGGAAAACTTGGCAGCGGTTATTACCACCTCATTAAGTGTTCGTACCGAGTCTTCGATTTTCCGGGCATTCATTTGATTTGGCGCCCGCCACCAAAAGGCAATTAGAGTTATTGCCCAGACTTTCCTCTCTTTTTTCATGTGTTAATAATTGTTTTTCGTAGTCACACGGAATGGCCAGACAAAATTATCATCACTTTGGGTGAACGGGGTGCATGGCCATTTCATAATAGAAAAAGTTTAAAGGTTCGAAAAAAGAGTAAAAGGCTGGAATGGACTACGATACAGTAATTGATCTGATGGACATGTCAAAACAACGTCACAGATTAATTTTAGTAAAGGTCACATTCGTTGCTTCTTACCCGAAGCAGTGAATTGAACGATGTGAAGAGGCAGGTCTCCTGGCTTGCATCACTTGCCTTCACCTTCCCATTTCGCCTGAGCGATACAGTGGTGGTTGAATTAAGGCAAGCATTAAACGATGCTTACAGTTGCGGGTACAGCCCCCGTATTGCACGGGGTTCCCTTTTAATTCCATAATCTTGTAAAGGGTATGGAAACCAAAACACAATGCAATAATAGGGACTAATTGCCAGCTACAAAAATCCTCCGCCTCTAAATTTGGATGTCCATCAACTGGTTTCTTGAATGATTTTTTAAGATTGGATGTCAATTTTCCCCACTTGTCACGATAGGCGTGTTGATTTAAGAATGTTGAGAATCTATTTTGCGGGATTTTCTGACGTAATCTTGAACCCACAATAGGGACAAAAGGCATAGAGTTTACTATCAAGCTGACTGAAACAATTTTCACAAGACAACACTTTTTCCACGACAGGCGCCAATACCGTTGTCGTTTTAACCGTGAATGAATCAGGAATCTCTTTCAAGAAACTAGATTCATTTCCTTTCTCCGTAATCAAATATAACTTGTCCTTAGCACGGGTTATTGCGACATAGAAGAGCCTTCGCTCTTCTTCTAGCAATTGATCGTGATTTGCCTTTTTGATGACTTGAAAAATTCTGTCTTCTAACCAGATATCCGGAAACCCACCATAGCCTTCGGTTAGCCCAATAATGAATACAACCTTAGCCTCAAGCCCTTTTGCAGCATGAATAGTTTTAGCCTGAATTTTGATGTTTTCATTCTTAAAGCGGAAGAAATAAGGCTTATACATAGCACTTCTTCGATAAAGGAAAAGGATGTCATCCGGGGCGAGTCCTTCCTCCAGCAGGTCTCTTACGCGTTGGGTGCAAAACGTCAAATTTTCTTCATCCTCGTTGCCTGCATAGATAACAATCTTATGTTCTGATTTTTTCGAGGCGTAGATTTCTTTTTCAACTTTAAACTTATTTCGCTTGATTACCTCGTTACTTGCCCCAACAATATTCTCAGTGCTACGGTAGTTGAGATTGAGCTTGATGACAGAATTTTTCAAGTCATCAAGAAAGCGAATCATGACCAGTTGCTGGA
>JANNPM010000025.1:0-4534 GCA_031400145.1 Chryseolinea sp.
CTTGAATCTAATTTTCACTCATCAACCCCATAACATTGGGCCAACGTGACTTCCTTTACCTGACCGGCATCGGCTGCACAAAAGGCGCAATCTATACGGACGTACGCATTAGCAGAGGCATCACGGCCGTTTAAAAGACAAAAATGAAAAACGAAAAGTCCTGGAGCCTATCCGTCATTAATACATATTAAACGCCCGCCAGTGATCCGACATGTTTCACGTTTCACTTCACTCACTCCGTATGCGCGACAAAAGCAAGTTTTTCTTCACCAGGTTGCAGTACGAATCCGGAGACTGGGACGTTGATCAGCGCATGCCGGCGAATCTGCTTAACTCACTCATTGAATATACCACCCTGCCGGTTGATACACAGGAAAATATACTGCCGTTGCATAGTTCCGAAATTTTCAGGAGCCCATTCTGCTACCTGAGTGGGCATAAACTGGTAGAGTTCACCGCGCAAGAGCACAAAAATTTTGAGCGTTACGTTCGTAACGGAGGCTTTGTATTTGTCGATGATTGCAATCATGACATTGATGGCCTGTTCTCGAAATCCTTTGAGTCCCAAATGGAGCGAATCTTTGGTCCGGCAGCACTGAAGAAGATTCAGAACAATCATCCCCTTTACTCAATCTTTTTTAAATTCGACGGACCCCCGACAACTTCCCAGGAACTGAATGGATGGGGTGATGATATCGTTCACGACTACCTAAAGGCAATTGAATTTGATGGCCGAATCGGAGTGCTTTTCAGTAACAAGGATTACGGTTGCGAATGGGATTACGATTTCAGAAATAAACGATTTTATAAGATCGATAATACTCGCTTTAGCATAAACATCGTGATGTATGCCCTTATGCGCTGACCACATGGTAATGTCCAAAAGTAAAAATGTAAATGCATCATGACACAGGATCTCGAAAGAACGGCCAAGGCGGTACAGTTGATAATAGACAGTCTGACTGCGCTCAAGCAGGAGATTAAAAAGGTCATCGTTGGACAGGAGGAAACTATCGATCAACTTATGATCACTTTTCTCGCCGGAGGCCATGCATTACTCGAGGGAGTTCCCGGCCTCGCCAAGACGCTGATGATACGTACGCTGTCAGACGCAATTGATCTTCGCTTTCGAAGGATTCAATTCACACCGGATCTAATGCCCTCAGATATCATCGGCACGGAAATCCTTGAAGAGGATCATGCATCAGGGAAAAGATTTTTTAAATTCAATAAGGGACCTTTGTTCTCCAATATTATTCTCGCCGATGAAATCAACAGAACCTCCCCTAAAACCCAAGCGGCGTTACTTGAGGCAATGCAGGAATTTGAGGTGACATACGCCGGCACCACATATCCGTTGGAAAGACCCTTCTTTATATTGGCCACACAAAACCCCATCGAGCAAGCGGGAACATTTCCACTGCCCGAGGCGCAACTTGACCGTTTCCTACTGTATATCAGGATTCAATATCCAACAGCTGACGAGGAGCGATCCATTTTGCAACAGACTACCGGCAGAATCAAGTCGACAATTAACAAAGTTATTGATGGGAAAGAGATCCTGCAGGCGCAGCAGCTTGTGCGCGAGGTACACATCAACAACGAGCTTATCGACATGGTAAGCCGCATCGTCAGGGCTACACGTCCGGGTGAAAGTGAGATTCCTTACGTTAATGCGTGGGTGCGGTGGGGCGCCGGCCCGCGCGCCGGCCAGGCGATGATCCTTACCGCCAAGGCCCGTGCACTGCTGCGTGGAAATTTTTCGGTTTTGCAGGAGGATATCCGTTGTGTAGCCTATCCGGTATTGCGCCACCGTATCCTGATGAACTTCAGGGCTGAAGCCGAAGGCGTTACCCCTGATCAAGTGACAACGAAGCTGATTGAAGAGATTAACGTTTCAAAAGCTGGCAATCTCTGATGAAAGCGCGGATAAAAGACCTGCTAAGGCCGGAAATACTTCATACCGTGAGCGGTCTAGAGCTGGTCGCGAGAATTGTGGTCGAGGGTTTCATGAGCGGAAGTAACCAAAGTCAGAGTATTGGTGCAGGTCATGAATTCCGTCAATACCGGAGCTACGAACCGGGTGATGATTTGAGACAGCTGGATTGGAAAATGTATGCAAGATCGGAACGTTACTATATCAAACAGGCGGAGATCGAAACAAACATTACAGTAAAGTTTATTATTGATGCCAGCCGTTCAATGGAATACACGGAAAACTCCGTTTCCAAGCTTGACTACGTCAAGGTTCTCGCCGCTGCCCTCGCCTTCCTCGCCCGTAAACAAAGCGACACTTTTGGCTTGTATGCCGTTAATGAGCTCGGGATCCAAACCTTGCCGCCACGACTCGAGCAACAACAATACATGCGCCTCCTGCATGCATTGGTAGCGTTGAAAGGAGATGGCAAATTCAATAGAGGAGGCGGCTTTCAGACACTCTTCGATCACCACAGTAAAGAGATGATAATTTTTTTTTCTGACCTGTACGACGAAACAGAAGATCTGTACCGGTTTATTGCACGCCTGAAAACGCCGCGGAATGAGGTGATTGTATTCCATATTATTGGAGAGCAGGAAATGAATCTTGACTTTAATGGATCCTTCACGTTTGAAGACCTTGAATCAAGGGCAACTGTGAAAGCAGATACAGTGTTGCAGCAAAAGCGGTACACCGAGCGGGTTCAAAAGTGGCTGCATGATTCAAAGATCTGGATGCTCGAGAAGCAAATCAGCTGTCACATCGTCTTGATGCAAAACAGGTTTGAACAGGTCCTCCGTGATTTTCTAAAAATCCGTAAAACACTGGCACGCTGATGGGCTTCATAATGCCGATATGGTTATGGGGTATGATGGGATTGGCCGTGCCCGTGGCTATCCATCTATTGAGCCGGAAGGAAAGCAGAATTATAAAATTGGGTAGTATCCGTCACCTTGATGACTCCATCACAAAACAAGCCGTAAGCTTTCGCCTTAATGAATTGTTGCTGCTTGCAATAAGGTGTGCCCTAATCATCTTGCTGGTATTGTTGCTAAGTGGGTTTTATATCTTCAAAGATAGCGTCAGAGAGAAATGGCTCTTGATTGAATCCGGCTTTGAACGCGATGCTGAATTTGTGATGCTCGTTGACAGCCTGACCAGGCACGGCTTTAAGCTCAAACGGCTTGCAAATAAGTTCCCTGCATTGCAAACATCAACGGCCGATTCATCGATCGATTACTGGCGGCTGGTAGAATCAATCAATAGCGCCACCGTGGAAAAGGCGATTGTTCTTTCCTATAACCGGGCTGTCGGCTTTCAAGGAAAGCGCATAGCACTCCCGGAAAATGTTAACTGGATAATCAAAGAGCCAACACCGGTCAAATTTGCCTTTTACAGCGTCAAATACCGGCAGGATTCCATCGCTATCAGGAACGGATATTCCGACAGTAAGCTAACCACCTTTAATACTGAAATAGCATCTGCTCGTGCTCACATAGACTCAACTGAAGTGATTCCGTTGGATACGATTTCCGTCACTATCGTGAAAGACGACCGCTATGAATCTGACCTTGACACTTTCATTGCTGCTTTAACGGCCGCGGAAAGTAATCCTTTTGTGCGTGTCAAGTATAGGGTAATCAAACCAGGCGAACTTTTGGCCACCAACGGCTCCGACTGGATAGTTTGGTTTTCGGATTTACCGCTACCACCTGGCATCTCCTCAAATATCATTTCGTTCTCAGCGCGTCCTAATGTTAACGCGCCAATTTTCACTCAGCCCGCTGATTGCCCTGAAGGGAGCGCATGCTGGATCATCACGAAAAGGTTGAACAGTGAGGTGGCGTTAAAATATCAACTTCCGATCGAGCTCTTTTCAATCCTCACCTATGACCTGCCCGATCGACACGGCTATAAGTTGACGCTCAACGACCGACGGGTGCTGCCGGAAAAAATGAGTTGGTCTGGCGCGAAAACTGCATCCATGACGGCGTCGCCAGACGAACGGAAGCCTGACACCTGGATAGTATTTCTCCTCCTTGGTTTTTTCCTTGTCGAAAGATTGTTGGCTATAAAACGCAATCAATGACAGCAATCGAAATAAGATCTTATCTGCAAAAAACGACCAGGAAATATGTATTGCTCAGAATCCTTGAAATTGCGCTGCCATCCCTTGCCATCCTGATAACTTCCATGGCAGTGTGCATGTTGTTTTCCTTTTCCGTAGCATCGTCATGGTCTATCTCGCTGATACCGGCCTTGGTGTTCATCTTATTCTTCCGGCGTATCAGGGCAAATATCTTTGGGACTACGCCGGAACAAGTAATGAGCTACATCAACCGGCAATACCCACAATTGCAAGAAAGCAGCGACCTGCTCCTCACGCACGATGATCTGCTAACTTCCATACAGCGATTGCAAAAGAAAAAAAGCGCTGAGCAATTTGAACAGCTATATCCGATGCTAAGGTTACCGGTAAAGCTAGTGGTGCCGTTGATGGTGTTCTTCGCCAGTATTGTGTTTGCCCTCCTCTTATACTTTTTTCCTGTAACGCCT
>JANNPM010000030.1:0-7400 GCA_031400145.1 Chryseolinea sp.
GATGTCCCCGGCAAGTAGGCGTTCAATGGCGGCGACGGACTCGGCATCGCCCGCTTACTGACAGAAAAGAGCTATTCTGTTACCGTCTGGATTATCAAAGGAAAGACTAATCCTACCGAAGACTTCCTGATAAACCTTGAAAGCGCAAAACGGAAGAGCGTTGACATTTTCGAGATTCCCGATGAAGACGCGGAAATGAAGCCATTTGAACAGACAGATGTGCTCGTCGATGCTGTATTTGGCTCTGGGCTTAGCCGTCCCGTTGAAGGTATCTACCAGTGGATCATTGACGCGATGAATGCCGCACCCGTCCGTCGCGTATCGGTCGATATCCCGTCGGGCCTGATGGCAGACCAGGCTTCTAAAGGTTCAGTGTTTCAAGCGGATTACACAGTTTCATTTCAACTTCCCAAGGTCTCCTTCTTCCTTCCGGAATACTATAAATTTGTGGGCGAATGGATCCTCGTCGACATTGGGCTGCATCAGGGTTTTATCAACAACAGTGATACGCAGTATTATTGTATCACCCCTAAAGGAAGCAGAAAGATACTGAAGCGGCGTTCACGGTTCGATCATAAAGGTACTTACGGACATGCATTGATCATCGCAGGAAGTTTGGGAAAAATTGGCGCTGCTGTGCTTAGCGCCCGGGCCGCTGTTCGTGCTGGGCTGGGCCTGCTGACAGTACATATTCCACGTTGTGGTAATGTGATTTTACAGACATCCGTTCCGGAAGCAATGGCAAGCCTGGACAGAAGTGAAGATGTTTTAACTTCACCGCCCGCGATCGATCGGTATTCAACGATCGGTATCGGGCCTGGCCTGGGCAAGGCCAGCGACACCGCCAAAGCGTTGAAATCTATACTGCACAATTTCAAGAAACCCATGGTGATCGATGCAGATGCATTGAACATCCTCGCTGAAAACCGGGAGTTGTTATCCCTTATTCCCGAGGGATCGATACTTACCCCGCATCCAAAAGAGTTTGAGCGATTGGCCGGAACATGGGAGGATGATTTTCAGAGGCTCGGCAAATTGAGAGAACTGGCTAGTCGGTTAAAGTGTGTCGTTGTACTCAAAGGAGCTTTTACATCCATTACCGACTGTGGAGGGACAGTGTATTTTAATGTTACCGGCAATCCCGGAATGGCCACAGGTGGGACTGGGGATGTGTTGACTGGAATCCTCACCGGGCTGCTCGCGCAACACTACACGTCGTTGGACGCAGCGCTGCTGGGAACTTATCTGCACGGGCTTTCGGGCGACCTTGCTATACTGGAAAAAGGAATGAATAGTCTCATTGCTTCCGATATCATCGACTTTTTGCCGGCCGCATTCTTGAAAACAAGACGGGAATAATGATCCGTCAAGATTTTTGTCTACGATTTAAACCTTTTGGTCATTCCTTACATCTAAATGGTATTGAAAGCGACGAAATCGAAGGTTAAGGAAAACTTTGGTGTGAAACTTGTCGTATATTCACAGAACGAAACCGGCATGAAAACACTCTACCTCTTTATCTTCTTATGCAGTCTTTCTGGCTCTGCCATTGCGCAGGCGCCTTACGGTTACGACGGTGATCAACCGGACAGAATGGATGTGAAAAGGGGTATGACCCTGTTTCCTAACCCGACGGTTGATTACGTCCATATCCGATTCGAGCATGTTAACATTGACAACATCATAGTTAGTATGCACAATATTATCGGGAATGAAGTTGCGATAGAGACTGAGCAAATAGATGATCACGAATTGCGTATTCGCGTTAAAGATTTCGATGCCGGCTACTATCTGCTTGCACTGAAAGACGAACAGTCCAAGTTCCGTGGCACCTATAAATTCCTTAAGCTGTAAGTCTGCTCGCTAGGTTTAAGCGCTGGACTGGGCGCTTACCAGCTCTCTGAGCTTCAGGCCAAATCTGATTATTTCTTCCTCATTTGTATCAAAGGCACACATCAGCCTTATCTCGTAAGTCCTCTCGTTCCAAACGTAAAAGAAATTCTGCTCCTGTAATGCGGGTATTACAGAAGAAGGTATTTGGGCAAATACGCAGTTTGCGTCTACCCGTTGCGTAATGGTGACACCGTCAATATCTGAAAGCTGCTTAGCCAGCAACTGTGCCATGGAGTTTGCATGACCGGCGTTCTTCTTCCATAGGCCGTTGCTTAACAGGGTCTCAAACTGTACACTGATAAATCGCATCTTCGAATGTAGTTGCATACCTTCCTTGCGGATATAGAGGAAGTTTTCAGACAATCCAGGTCGGAGAAAAACGATAGCCTCGCCGAACATCATACCGTTCTTCGTTCCTCCAAAGGACAGCACATCCACACCGGCGTCGCGTGTAAAGGCACGCAGGTCAACGTCCAGGCTTACGGCTGCATTGGCAATCCGTGAACCGTCCATGTGCAAATAGAGGTTGTGAGCGCGTGCTATAGCACTGATAGCTTTTATCTCCTCGACAGTATAGACTGTTCCATACTCCGTTGATTGTGAAATGGAAATAACCTTAACCTGGGGATGGTGTTGATCGCCAACGCGCTGAATACTGGCTTTAACATCCGCAGGACAGACCTTTCCATCGAACGTGGGAATCGTAACCAGCTTGCATCCTGTGAATTTTTCAGGTGCTGTAGATTCATCCACCTGAATGTGCGACAGCGAAGAGCAGATAATCGAATGGAATGAGGACGTTAACGCAGACAATCCCAGGACGTTTGCGCCGGTACCGTTATAAGCAAAGAATACGTCGACATCATCACCGAAGTGTTCCTTGAATTTTTTGATTGCGCGGTCGGTGTATGGGTCAGCGCCATAGGAGCCCTCGTGGCCGGAATTTGCGCGGTGCAATGCCTCCATAATTTCCGGATGTACACCGGCGTAATTATCACTTGCGAATGTTGGCTTCATAACATGCATTTGTGGTAACGAAAGGTATTAGCAGCATAGGCAAATTCACAAAGATTAACCCGACGGCGTTTTGTATTCTTTGCCGTTCCTCTGCGCCTGTGCAGGTAATGTATTTTTTAAAATTCGGCGTTGCCGGGATAACGTGGGAAAGGGATAACGTCACGGATATTGGTCATTCCGGTGATAAAGAGCATCAGTCTTTCAAAACCCAGTCCGAAACCACTATGCGGTGCGGAGCCAAATTTTCTTAACTCCAGATACCACCAAAGATCTTTTTCGGAAAGCTTGAGTTCCTTAACCTTGCGTGATAATCTCTCATAGCGTTCTTCACGTTGCGAGCCACCAATGATCTCGCCTATTCCCGGAAACAGCACATCCATCGCAGCGACGGTCTTGCCATCCTCATTCTGCCGCATATAAAATGATTTGATATCAGCGGGATAATTATATAAGATGACCGGCTTCTTAAAATGCTTTTCGACGAGATATCTTTCGTGTTCTGATTGAAGATCGGTGCCCCAGCTTTCAATCAAAAACCGGAACTTCTTCTTTTTGTTCGGGTTGGAATTCTTCAGGATATCGATCGCCTCCGTATAAGACACCCGCTCAAATTCATTTTCTGAAACAAATCGGAGCCGTTCCATCAGGCCGAGTGCGCTTCGCATGTCCTGAGGCTTTGTGTTCTCTTCATCTTCGGCACGCTTGTTTAAGAATTCGAGGTCATCCTCGCAGTTCTTCATCGCATAGCCAACGAGGTATTGCAGCAGATCCTGCGCTAGCTGCATATTATCCTCCAGGTCGTAGAATGCCATCTCGGGTTCTATCATCCAGAATTCTGCCAGGTGACGTGTGGTGTTGGAATTTTCCGCACGAAATGTTGGTCCGAAAGTATAAATGTCACCCAAAGACATTGCGTAGGTTTCGCCTTCTAACTGACCGGATACGGTAAGATTTGTTTCCCTTCCAAAAAAATCATCCTTGTAGTTTATCTGTCCATCGGCTGTAACTGGAGGGTTGCCCGGATCCATGGTCGTTACCCTGAACATTGCGCCAGCGCCTTCAGCGTCGGAGCCGGTAATGACCGGGGTGTGGAGGTAAAAGAATCCATGGTCGTTAAAGAATTTGTGGACGGCAAAAGCCATCGCATGTCGCACGCGCATCACAGCGCCGAAGGTATTCGTGCGTGGACGCAGGTGGGCGATCTCGCGCAAGTATTCCAGGCTTGGCCTGTTCTTTAACTGCAGTGGATACTTCTCCGCGTCACAATCCCCGAGGATGTTAAGCTCTCTCACTTCGAGGTCGTGTGTTTGTCCCTTACCCAATGAGGCAACGATCTGGCCAGTGATCGCCAGGCATGCGCCGGTTGTGATCCGCTTCACCGTTGCTTCATCGACAGCATTGCGCCCCAGAACTGCCTGCAGATTTTTTATTGTCGAACCGTCGTTGATCTCAATAAACTGATTGTTACGGAATGATCTTACCCATCCCATTATCGTTACGCGTTGTCCCGAGGGCGTCACTGTCAGCAGTTGCCTGATCTTTGTCCGCTTCATTTACTTGTCATCTTTTTGCCCAGGATTTAGCCTGCCTGGAAAGGGCTTGCAAAAAACAAAAATCCCCAAGATTTTCATAGCTTCAGCCGGAGTAATAACACTTGGCAGCGTCCTGTGGCCAGACGGCTTCATATCGAGAAATGGGGGTCGGCATATTGATAGCGCTATGACTATTTTTTTTAACTTTGAGGATTAATTGATCTTTAATAATCAGTAGATGCAAAAGCTTGGTTTAAACCAGTCATTACAGCAAAAGCTTTCTCCTCAGCAGATTCAGTTTATCAAGCTGCTGCAGGTACCAACGGCTGAGCTTGAGGGCAGGATTGAAGAAGAGCTGGAGGTGAACCCAGCGTTGGAAGAAGGGGAAGAGCAGGAAAAGCCAGAGGAAAGCAGCAACGAAGCGGAAGCAGAAGAGTTTCCGGAAGTATCATCGTCCGAGGAGGATGTTGACATCAAAGACTATCTGCAGGATGAGGACTATAGCGGTTACAAGATGCAGGGTGATGGCGATGGTGACGAAGAAAATCGCGAGATGCCAATACCGATGTCTTCTTCACTCCACGAGCAGCTCATGAGCCAGTTGGATTTTCTTGGGCTGGATGAAAGACAATACTCGATCGGAAAGCAATTGGTAGGCAGCATTGAGAGCGATGGATATATTCGCCGTGAGCTGGAGTCAATTGTAAATGACATGGCCTTCTCCCAGGGAATAGAAACGACGGCTGAAGAGGTAGAGGCTGTGTTGAAGAAAATTCAGACGTTCGATCCTCCCGGAATAGCCGCAAGAAATCTGCAGGAGTGCCTCTTGCTGCAGCTCGACAGGATGGACAATGGTCATGATATTGACGTTGCCGTGGCGAAGAAGATTATCTCGGATTGCTACGAAGAGTTTACAAAAAAGCATTATCAAAAAATTCAGAAGAAGCTCGATACCGAGGACGAGGATTTTGTTCGGGATGCAATGGAGGTTATCATCAAGCTTAACCCAAAACCAGGAGGAGGCAGTACGCAGAATGCTACCAAGAATCAATACATTATTCCGGACTATATTCTTACCAACAATAATGGAAAGTTGGAGCTGACGCTTAACAGCAGGAATGCGCCGGATTTACGCATCAGCCGTTCTTACACCGACATGTTTAAGGCGTACGAAAAGAGCAACAAGAAGGATAAGAAGCTAAAGGAAGCTGTAACGTTCGTAAAGCAGAAGCTGGATGCAGCCAAGTGGTTCATCGACGCGATCAAGCAACGCCAGCAAACTTTGCTGAGGACGATGAAGGCGATTATTGACTTTCAATACGACTTCTTTCTAGAGGGCGATGAGACTAAACTACGGCCCATGATCCTGAAAGATATCGCGAACATGATCAATATGGATATCTCCACTGTATCGCGCGTCGCCAGCAGCAAAGCCATTCAAACCGATTTCGGAATTTATCCCCTCAAATACTTTTTCTCTGAGGGCATTGCTACAGACTCAGGTGAAGAGGTAAGTAGCCGCGAGGTAAAACAGATCATTAAGGATATTATTGAAAGTGAAGATAAAGACCATCCGTTTTCTGATGACAAGCTGGAGACCATTCTCAACGAGAAGGGCTACAACATCGCGCGCAGAACGGTAGCCAAATACAGGGAGCAACTTAATATCCCCGTCGCCCGGTTAAGAAAGGAGATGTAGTGTGGTGGTGCTGGCCAGAATATTTACTATCCTTTTTCATCCGCTCTTACTTGCCACATACCTTTTCGGATTGTTCACGATTGTGCTGCCATCGGGGCTGGCTCCAATACAAGAGGAGGGCCAGTGGAATTTCGTGCTGCTTATCTTTTGCGTGACGTTCCTGTTGCCGGCCTTGAACCTGCTGATCTTTAAAGCAGTTGGAACAATTAGCTCATTGGCGCTTGAGACCCGCGCCGAACGTGTCGTGCCATTTTCATTCATTACTATCCTGTATCTTGTCGTGACCTTTCTTTTTTATTATCGCACGCGGATAAGCATCGACGATAACCTTCTAAAGTTCCTTATCATAATTGATCTTTTGGTGGTTCTAGCGACCATTATAACCTTTTTTTATAAAATAAGTGTGCACAGTATGGCCATATGGGGACTCATCGGCATCCTGCTTCCGCTAAACAACATATCGGAGCAGGGTATGCTTTTCTATCCTACCGTAAGCGCTATTGCGCTTGCAGGATTTATTATGGCGGCGAGGTTACAACTCAATGCCCACACGCCGCGTGAAGTAATGGCGGGGGCGATGGTGGGGTTGATCGCAAGTGCCGGCAGCGTTATGATCATATTTTAACTATATAGAATCCTATGGGTACATATTACAAATAGCTGGTGACGTCTGCCGCAGTGATCTCTTCACCACTCATGATAACCAACCTCTCCACAACATTTCTCAGCTCACGGATATTGCCGGACCAATTGTGTTTTTCAAGTGCAGTAAGCGCACCGGGCTGGATATTCTTTTTGCGCGCACCATACTCTTCCGCAATGCCATCAAGAAACTTATCGACTAGCAGCGGAATGTCACTTAAACGTGCATTCAGTGAGGGTACTTTGATAACAATAACACTCAACCTGTGGTACAGATCTTCGCGGAACTTGTTCTCTTCGATTTCCTTTCGAAGGTCTTTATTCGTTGCGGCGATGACCCTTACGTTAACGGCAATCTCTTTATCCCCGCCAACGCGTGTGATCTTGTTTTCCTGTAACGCCCGCAGCACCTTGGCCTGCGCGGACAGGCTCATATCGCCAATCTCATCAAGAAAGATTGTGCCTCCCTCGGCAAGCTCAAATTTTCCCAATCGCTGCTTGATCGCCGAAGTAAATGATCCTATTTCATGACCGAACAATTCGCTCTCAAACAGATCTGAATTAATAGCAGCACAGTTTACCTCAACCAGCGATCCAATCTAGCGCTTACTTATATC
>JANNPM010000070.1:0-3396 GCA_031400145.1 Chryseolinea sp.
ACCCTGTGCACGCTTGTTGCCAATTATTGTGCACGCTTGTTGCCAAATTCTGTGTATTCTTATTTACCGAAAACTGAGCACTGCTAATTGCCAGTTACATCTTGACCTGATCACATTTTTTCGGAACATTTTTAATATACAATGACAAATCCGTGGAGACAATAATTTTAATAAGCAGGACTAAGATCATTGGTGCCTCAAGGGGCTACTTGAAACATATTGTCACCATCACAGTATTAGGCCTCCAAGTCTAACGCGATCTAGCGATAATGTTTTCGAAGGATGGTTTCTTTCGTTTTAACTGCCGTGATATTGAGATATTAGCACCATATTCAACATCTAAAACTGTCATTGAATCTGAGAATCACGAAAAGCTTACACAGTGGGGCGTAATACCCATTTTGGTTATTGATGTTTGGGAACATTCATACTATCTGTACCGGAATCGCAGGGCTGAGTTTGTCGATAATCTCTTCCCGATCATTATTTGGGACAACGTGGCACAACGGTTTGACATAGCTGTCAAAATAGGATGACAAGGTGCTGTGGGACACAGCTAGGATGGATATGACCTCTTCAATTTTTATAGAATGTTTTCGTCGCGCTAGGCCGTATCGCAACGGCATGGCCAACCCGACATCCCCATCACCAATAGAGTCTATTTTTTAGACACCCTGTACATGCAAGTGAAGCTGAGCTCGCTTTGAAAAAGGTCTATTTTTCCAAGCGACGGTTCCTTTGTATGATAAAATTCGTAGTGGCCGCCGAGAATGGATGAAAAATGGCGGGAATATTCGAGGCCTACAGTTAAGCGCTGATTAATTGGCAATTGCGCTACGGCTTTAGCAAATGCGGTGACTCTGTTTTGCGGAGATGTTGAAGCATAAAATTGTTCCGTTGCTGAACCGTTGGCAAAATGAGTTGTAACGTAATATTCTGTTGGGTATCTTGAATAAGTATAACTGGCGCCTCCTCCAAGCCCAAGCAACAATTTCTTCTTTTGTAAAAAAAGGTTCTTTCCGATCACAGCGTTAACGCCACCATAAAACGTACTATAGTCTGGAAACGAAAATATTGAGGCACTAGTGGATTGAGGGCGTAATGTATCAATGCTGTGAACTTTCACAGAATATCCGATAATGCCTGCATTTGCGCCGTAGAGAAGAATCCAATTGTTTTTTAAATCCTTTCGAGAGTTGAAAAAAATACTGCCTGCTAACATTACCGGTCGATCCAATCCTTCTGAATTAGGTGTGTATCTTATTCGATTTCCAATGTTCAATGACACGCCAATAAAGGTCTGTGAAACTGCGTTTATTGAGATCACCAGCGCGCACAATAGAATAGAAATGCGTATCCTCTCCATAATGAAATTACAAGTTATCTTGAACTTGCGTTAATCTCAGGCAAAGTGGTTTCATAATTTAAACGACCTGCAGTCCATTTTACCAGCTTGTATCCTAAGTTGCCGTTCATGTATTATGAATTCTTTGAATAAAAGAGTCCACCAGCTGAACGTTAAGCTGGTGGACTGACTTCCATCAATTCTACAATTAAAAGGTTAAGCTTTTCGTAACATAACCTACTCTATTCTGATAATGAATTGACGAAATACCCCCACTTACAACTTTGCCACCTGAGTACGAAACCTTTGCCTTCACTTTCCTGGCTTTCTTTGATTTCCATCCGCTATCAATATTTGCCCCGCCAGTACAATCTCCTCCCACAATTGATCCATATACCTGCGCGCCGATGCTTGAGCTGCGTTTTTTCCAGTGCCCATTTTTCTTTTTATAAGATCGCGTGATCGCTTTTGCCCGCCCAGGCCCTTCAAAAGGGCCATCTGATGCTTTGACTTTCCACTTCAATCTCCACGAGCCGTCCGCTGCCGGCTGGAATCCCTTGTTCTTTGCAACCGATCGACATGGAGGCAACGCGGCATTTGGACTTACATAGCTTACGTTGGAGGGTAGCACGTTGCTCGTACTCATATTTTTCAGCTCCTGAACCGTCAATGGACTTCCTGTATTAGTGTAATAGGAGCCATCACTAAGAAAAGTATAAAAAGTGGATCCTACTCTTAGCTGTCCGTTTGAATTCAGCAATGCACGCAGTTCGACTTCGTCAACATAAGTATCGTCGGGATCGGTTCCTGCCGTTTGATCGCCAGCCGTGGAGGCCAGCCAATTGTCTTCTTCGGCAGTGACAACTGCACGCAACGATGATATGCCGTATTGGTTTTCAAAATCAATAAACGGCTGCTCGTCGTTAAACCCGGTTGATTCTTCCACATCAGCAAGTTGGTCATCGGTCAAAGTAGGATACTGCCCAACAAAGGCGTCACTGTATTGCTCGTACTTAAAGTCCAAATAATCCATTGCCTGAGTTACTGCATCTGTGGAACTAAATATCAACATACCATTTTGTGCTGAGATAGACGGAAGTATTGGCTCCGACTGTCCGTATATTTCCACTTCATTAAGACGACCATAAACGGTTTGATTGCTCGGGCCTAATTGGCATATGATCTGAATTTCACGTACAGTTGTGCTGGAAAACGTATGGGTCCTGCTTACTTCTGTGTTGCCCGTAACGACAACTAGGTTTATCCACGGTGCTGTAGTTGTAGTGCGGTATTGAATGGTATAGTTCTGCAGCGCGTACCCCGAACTCGTGTAAATGTCAATACGCTCTATCGTTTTGAGAGAGCTGAATTTAAGAAATACGCTTTCCGGAAGTTTACCTCCACCGGGGTGATTATTTGCCCAGCTATAAGACGGCCCAACAGTTGTATTTTGACTACCATCAATGATCCTCGCCACAGAGTATCCCGGGTAAGTTGATTCGGCGCTAACAATGGCCTGCGGCGCAAAATTTACTAATGCCGCTGTCGCTGCCATCCTCAAAGAGGACTCTGCCGCTTTTGAAGTATTGCTTGCGACGAGCCTCTCCGATAGGCGAGTACTATCTAATGTCGCCTTAGGGAGCAATGACCTCGCATCGTTCAAAAGTTGCTCTTCTTTGATTTTTTCGGTATTGCCCAAGTCGGGTTCAGCACATTTCAATAACATAAAACAGAGGGCAATAGTAAGCCCGACCCGGCTTAGCGCGGGTAAGATTTTAGTTTTCATACAACAAATGGTTTTGGTTTTTTAAATGTGTTAACGGAAAATTTTACCCTACGAAAGTAACCAAAAACGCAAGTGTTATTATATAACAAGTAAAATATTTTTTTCTGTCAGCTATCCACAAATGCCGACAGAAATATATTAAATACATCGGCTTTTTAGTGAATGCTACCTATCGGCATATCAGAATTAGGTGCCATCAAAGTTGGGATATAATACTCCCCAAAATTTGGACCACATGTTAAGTTAAAATTTTAAACTAACTATG
>JANNPM010000075.1:0-2424 GCA_031400145.1 Chryseolinea sp.
AAGTGACCCCCAGCGCCATCGCCTGTTTAATTACCTGGGTGGACGCGCTATCCTCACCAGCCTGATAATGCTCATAGGCTGTCTTATACATCGACATCTGTTTCTCTGTGGTTTGCAAAGACTCTTTGAGATAGTCGGGATTTTCCAGGGTCTTTGCAAAGCTTGATTCGGGATGATCCTTTTTCAATTTTGTTGCGTAACCTTCAGCTTTTCCAGGATCAGTTTCTTTGAAAATCAGGTATAACCGGTAAAGTATTTCGGCTTCGTATTCCGTTTTCGGAAATCGCTCAAGCACTTTATTAAAATAAACTGCGGCGTTGTCATTCTCCAGCAATTTGAAATAGTAGATATCCCCCACGTTGAAATAAGCATCTTCAATTTTCTTCAATGCGTCTTGCTTTTGCTCTTCGGTTCTCGGTATTTGCTTGCTTACCCTGGCATACTCCGATGCAACCGGATCGGCCGCAACGGAAGAAACATCGTCTGCCTGGCCGGCCGGCCGGACCGTGCCGTCTGGAACGTTGCTGTTGACGACAGATGTAGACGCTGATCGAAGCGATCGTCTCCAGTTATCTTCCAATGGGACATCACCCCAAAGCCGCCGGAACTCCGACTGCCCCAACGCCATGGCTGATGGGCTTCCAAAGTACCAATCAACCGTTTCCTCTTCTGTGCCATCGCCGTTTCCGAAAACATTGTTGTTATTGGACAGGATCTCCGTACGATTTGACCCTCGCTTTTTCTTGCCCGCATTTTTTTCTGCCAGCTTTTTCTTCGCCTGCTGTGACGAATCGATCAGGTTTCGCAAGCCAACTGAATCCAATGACGCCAACGTCAGAAGGCTGTCCTGCCAGCTGATCGTTCGCAGATTTGCAACAAACTCATCGAGAATCTCCTGGCGTGCTTTAATCGCTGCATATCCCTCATAATCTACTGGTAAAGCTTTCGTCGCGCTGTCGTAATATGCCTGTGACAACTCGTAGTGGTGTAACGTATCATAGTAGATCTCTCCCAGTCTGAGGAACGCTTCTCCATCCACGCGTTTATTAGTTCCTTCCCGTACAGACTTGTTAAAATTGGCGATCGCTTCATTCAAATTCTTTTGTTTCAATTCAAACAGTCCCATCTCATAATAAATCTTGTCTTTAAATTCCTTGTTCTTACTATCCTTAAGAAGCTTTCGGAAAGATTTGAGCGCGGCATTTACGTTCTTGCTGCGCGAGATCTCCGTAACCTGCGCCAGATACAAACGCGCATAAAAATCTACTTCGTACTCGGGGTTTGTGGCAAGACATTTTTTGTAAAAGTTGTATGCCTCAGATTCAAAGCCCAGCTTTTGGTAGACCTGTCCAATGATAAAATAGATGCGGCCGGGCCGATCCCTTTTCCTGAGCATCGGGGCAACTTCAGAAAGGTTTCTGATCATGTTGTCATAATCACCCTGCTCCTGGTAGAAGTAAGCCTTCTCCAGCAACATGTTCTTTTTGTTAGCCTTGCTGAGGTGTTGCTTTTGAAGGAAGTCAATCGCCGCCAGACCATTGTTGTATTCGGCGTGATCCGTAAAGGTGCGTATCAGTTGAATGATTGCCTGATGCTTGGCGTCCGGATCTTTACTCTTCGTGTTCACATATTTCAGCGTTTGAATGGCGTTGCCAAAATCCAGGCTGTATAATCTCGCTTTGCCAACTAGCAGATAAGAGTCGTCTACCCACTTGCTGTTCGGATGCCTTTGAATGGCAAGGGAAGCCATCTTGATCGACTCCTGTATTTCCTTATCGTAGCTTCGGGCAAGGGCTGTATCCACCTTGGGATAAAGCCGCAATACGCGATTGTAGTCGTCGCTTAGACTCGCCCAGATAGTCTTCTCTATTTTCTGTATTTCGCCCCGGGCATAAAAATACCCATTGAAGTGCGCCGTAGTATTGTGATAGGCAGTACTGGTCCAGGTGTTTTTTTCAGACGAACAAGCCTTCAGCAGAATGGCGACAACAATCAGCAGTATGGAATAAACGGCACCTCTCAAGCGGTTGGGTTGTAGTTGGTTAAAACGCAAAAAATCTAAATTCCATATTTAAATAGGGCGGATTATCTACTTTAGTACAAAAAAGAAAACCATTTGACGCCCAAAAAAACTTTATCGAACTGGTTAACCACCCGCTATCAACTCATTATTCGCAACGAAGAGAATTTCGCTGAGAAAACCAGTATGGCTTTTACATACTCCAAAGTTATCTTTTTTTCACTGACTTTGTTCACCGGGCTGTTTGTTATGAGCCTGTTCGTATCCAAAACCTTCCTTGCGAAATGGTTCGATCCGAAGCATGAACAGTTGATGCTTAATCAGCAGTTATTCGAATTAGCAACCAAGGTCGATTCACTCGGCCTCGAGGTGGATCGTAAGGACGTGTTCATCTCCAATATGCA
>JANNPM010000088.1:0-6736 GCA_031400145.1 Chryseolinea sp.
CCGTCGAGGTTGCACAGATCGTGAAGATCGCGGAAGTAAGTGAGGAGCAGGAGTCAAAGACAAAAAGGGACCTGAATGATCTAAGATCACGCATTCTGGCTGGAGAGGATTTTGCGACACTTGCTAAAAAGTATTCAGACGATCCGAGCGTCGTTACCAACAGCGGAGAGATGGGTTGGTCCGGCCGCGGTCGCATGGTACCGGAGTATGAAGCGATGGCATTTAAGCTGAAGCCGAATGAAATATCAATGCCCTTCAAATCGTCGTTTGGAATTCACATCATGCAGCTGATAGAGCGCAGGGGAAATGAATACAATACCAGGCATATCCTCGTTTCGCCTAAGCCGTCGGAGGAAGATCTTAGGAATGCTACCGCATACCTCGACAGCCTCCGTACGTTGATCGTGAATGATAGTACAAAATTTGAGGCAGCGGCGAAGGAATACTCAGATGATGTTGCGACTAAAGGCAACGGCGGTTTTTTCAGCGACCGCGATGGCGGTACGAGATTAACAGTCGATGAACTCGATCCCATCGTGTTCTTCAAGCTGGATTCCATGAAAGTGGGCGAGATATCAAAGCCCATAGCATATCGTACAGACGACGGTAAGGATGCAGTACGCATACTCTTTTACAAATCCAGGATCGCGCCGCATCTGGCTTCCCTGGAAGAGGACTGGACGAAGATCCAGGCTGCCACGCTTAACGAAAAGAAGGATAAGATTTTACAAAAGTGGTTTACAAAAGCCCGGGCGGATGTGTTTATTAATATCGATCCGTCGTATGACAATTGTGGACTATTAGACCAGTGACGATGACGAACTTTTCTTCCGACGTAGACGCAGCCAATGCCCTGGCCGTCGCTTATCAAAAACTTAAAGGTGAAATCTCCAAAGTTGTCATTGGACAAGAGGAAGTCGTTCGACAGGTGCTTACAGGGTTATTCTGTCAGGGGCATTCCCTGCTCGTCGGTGTGCCCGGGCTGGCAAAGACATTGCTCGTGCATACAATAGCCACAGCGTTGGACCTTGAATTTAAACGCATTCAGTTTACGCCTGACCTGATGCCTTCAGACATCGTCGGTGCGGAGACGATGGACAAGGAACGCAACTTTAAGTTTGTCCGGGGACCGGTATTCGCCAATATACTGTTAGCGGATGAGATCAACAGAACGCCTCCTAAGACGCAGGCGGCATTGCTGGAGTCTATGCAGGAATATTCTGTCACCATCGCTGGTCTCCGTTATGATCTGCCCAGACCTTTCTTTGTTCTGGCCACACAAAATCCAATTGAACAGGAGGGAACTTATCCGTTGCCCGAGGCACAGCTTGACAGGTTCATGTTCAATATCAAGCTCGATTACCCTGCTTTCCGCGATGAGGTTGAAGTGGTAAGAAGCACCACATCGGATGAAACAAAGCAGGTTTCCAGCGTTCTTACCGGAGAAGAGATTAGCTATTTCCAGCATCTTGTAAGAAGGGTACCGGTAGCTGACAACGTTATTGAATATGCCGTTGGGCTAGCCAATAAAACGCGTCCGGGAGTTCCCGGAAGTTCATCATTGGCAAAAGATTATCTCGAATGGGGAGCAGGCCCGAGGGCATCACAATACCTCGTGATGGGCGCAAAGTGTAATGCGGTGCTCAATGGAAAATACTCTCCGGACATTGAGGATGTTCAGGCTATTGCCAAGCCAGTGCTAAGGCACAGGATCGTCCGCAATTTTAAAGCGGAGGCGGATGGGATAAGCGTTGATGAGTTGATAGAAAAATTGATGTCGTGACAGGCAAGTTCCGTCATTCTGAGTATTCTACATGGTCAGTCCGTCACTTGTTACGACTAGCAAAGTCCCAGATTTTTTTGCAACGTTGGAGTATCCGTCATACTTTGAATCGATGGCTTTCATGACTTCTTTACTTGTTTTTTGCGCGAACAAAGGGCAGGAGAGGAAAGATAGTAATAAAAGGCGTTTGCTGATAGAAGTGCCCCACTCTCTAAATAATCTCCTGACCTTTTTCTTTCATCTTTCTGAACTCGCGGATGCGTCTCTTCATGGCAATGCCAAATCCCGTCATTAATACAAGAGTCCCTATCCAAAGCACATTGATAAAGGGCTTTTCCAATGCTTTGATAACAACAAAATCTTTTTGACGCGTACGCATGCCCACGGTGAAGACTCCGGTTTCGGGGTGGATATTCAACAGCACCAGCCGAAGTGCGAGGTCATCGATCTCATCAGGTATCCGTCCTACCAATTTGTTCTTGATGAGAAAAACAGGTTCTGCAAAATAGTCACCATGTTCGCCCTGCACCCTGATCTTCGCCTTGACCGCGACATCCTCGCTGGTCAGCGCCACATCATCTACCTCCAGTACGCGCTCTACCGACTCGAGAATAGCAACGTAGTCATTCGCAAAAAATTCTTCTCCCAGTTTTACCGTCACTTCTTCAAGTTTACTCCATTCGTCCTCCGTAGTTGGCTTCATGACCGACGAAACGTGCGTATAAAGGTCTGCTGAGACTGTCCGGTAGATATCCGGCGACGCTAACAATCCGCCAGTGCCCATTTCAAAATTGATCTGGGCACGCGGATACAGGGAATAGGTATTCTTGCCCTTCCGAAGCTGAATTTCGAAATATGTATTCTCACCGCGTATTTCAATTGTATCTTTAGCTTTATAACTATTGCCATCGACTTTTATATCGACCTTGGCAATTACCGCATCTTTGTCTCCGGTCTCCAGCACTTCACGCTTTCTAATAAACCCGGAATGATGCCGTGGCTCAAGACGTTCGCCGAGGTATTCGATTTCATATCCCCACATTTTTCGAGGTTCGTTAATAGAGAGGAACAGGTTATCGCGATTGAATTCTTTGCTGAGTTCCTGAGAGATCATTCGTCCCGTGTTGTTTAATGACACAACTTTGGAATATCCGGAGGAGAACATGATGCCGATAAGCATCATTCCAACACCAATGTGCGCTACCGCGCCACCCGCAAGTCCCGGACTGGATCGGAGTAATGAAATCAGAATGCTTGCATTTGCAACGACCGTGAAGATTCCGGCAAGGGTTAGCAAGATGTAAGCCACATCGTACACTTTGCCCAGGGTGATAACCAACGCGAATAAGATCAATGCGATGAGCGCAGGAGGGAGTAAAGCCCTTTTTAATTGCTCTTTATCCACATTCTTCCACCAGAAGAATTGCCCCATACCTGACAGGATGCCAACTGCCACCGCGAACCAAAGCTGGATCTTTGAATAGAAAGATATCTGGTCGGCCGGAGGCGCAAAATTTCCCTCACCACCCAAAAGTCCCACAATTTTGTTCCAGACAGGGATAGAAGTCGGCATCAGCACCTGGAAACCCATCAGGCAAAGCGTTAGCGCCCCGATGAATATCCAGAACTCGCGCGAATACACAGAAGCTTCTTTTTCCGTTGACGGAATTTCTTTCCATCTAGTTGCCGCCAGAACGACTGCCATAACAAGAAAAAACAGCAGGTAGATCAACAGTTGTCCTGATAACCCGAGATCGGTAAACGAATGGACCGAGCTCGTCCCCAGTATTCCGCTTCTGGTGAGAAAGGTAGAGTACAGGATAAGCACAAAGACAGAAATCACAAGTATGATGGAAGCCTTCAACGCTGTTTCGCTGTTCTTGTAAGTGATCATGGTATGAATGGCAGCGATCAGTATCAGCCAGGGCACATAGACAGCATTCTCAACAGGATCCCAATTCCAATATCCTCCGAAGTTGAGGGTTTCGTATGCCCAATATCCTCCCATTAAAATTCCCAGGCCCAGTATTGCGCCGCTGAGCAGTGCCCACGGTAGGGCTGGACGCACCCAGTCACGGTATTTTTTAAGCCACAGTCCCGCAATGCAGAATGAGAATGGAACCAGCGTTGTCGCAAAACCCAGAAACAACGTGGGGGGATGGATGACCATCCAGTAATTCTGAAGCAGCGGATTTAAGCCATTTCCATCCTTTGGTACAAACTCCGGTTGCGCCGCGAATATTGGTGCTTCAGGCATCGCGTCCCGCAGCAAAATAAAAGGCGAACTGCCAATCTTTAGCTCAAGTCCCGGAATAACCACGCCCAGGATCATTGAGGCAAGAAATGCCTGTACCGTGGCAAATACAGCCATCACAGGCGCTTCCCAAAACTTATTTGTTTGAATTACAATGATTCCAAGGGCAGCTTGCCAGAACATCCACAACATAAAGCTTCCTTCCTGACCATTCCAGAATGTTGATATAAGGTAGTAAACCGGAAGCTTCCGGTCGGAGTAATTATACGCGTAGTGATATTCAAAATAATGGTTGCCGATGATAATGTAAAGCGTGACGCAAATTCCTAAAACAGCTGCAGCCTGCAGGTAGAATCCCATCCTGCCATTCTTAAGCCATTCGCTTTTCTTTTTAAGATCTTCGACAGTTGCCGCCTTGTAATAAGCAAAAGCCGCGGCCAGCGATGTTATAAAGGATGTAATCACAAAAAGGTGACCCAGATCACCGACGAGATAATGCATATTAAACATTAATAGTGACTGACCACGTCTAAAATAGCTGGCGTGGCATATGACAAAGTATCTCCGTCATACGTTAAGCTTCTGCTCTTCCTGATACTTCGACGGACACTTCAGAAGAATCTTGCTTGCCTTGAAATCATCCTGATCATAGCTGCCGACAACCACTACCTTCTCGGAGCGTGTAAAATCCGGAGGTACGGGTTGATCATACCAGACTTTTTGTTCCTTACCCTTATCATCAATCAGAATAAATGAAAACGACACCCGGTCTTCACCTTCTTCAATGCCAATAATGTTTCCCTGCGCATCTTTCTTGAGTTGCCCCACGACGTGAATTTCCCGGTTACTGCCGGCGGTTGACATGGCTAGCGCTTCTTCAAAGTCAACATAAGTGCTGGCGTCACCAGCAGTTGAGACGATGATGGCAACGGCGGCAGCGATGACAATCAAGACCAGAATATGTGACTTCTTCATAAATCGTCAGGCTCAGTTATAACGGTCAAAATTAGATACAAATGACCAGAAAATAAGTAAAATTTACACCAAAAACGGGCTGGCGCTTATTTGGTCTGGGTGTCTTTATCCGAGAGTTGATTTTCAAGCTTTTTTACTTTCTTATCTAGGAGGAACAGGTAAGCGACTAGTCCGGCCAGGACGATCAGGACGATGGCGACGACTACATAAATCTTACCGTCCGCTCGCATTGCATCGGCCATTTCAGCTTTCTTTTCGGCTTCAGCCGCCCAGAAAGCCAGCATGAACGTAAACGTCAATAAGATGGTGGAGTATTTACGCATGTTCCAGATCATTAATTTTTTCTGCTATTTTCTTGAGCCTTACGCGCAGTGAAACGATCCAGATACCTATCAAGAACCATCCGAGTATCGCCGGGTAAAAGATCAGGCGCATCCTGCTATCGAGGTCATACATATTGAATCCCGGGTTGCCGCCGCTTCCAGGATGCATGGAACTGGTCAGCCTCGGAATGATGAATATAAGAGGTATCATCGCCCCAAAGGCAAAAATGTTATACACTGCGCTGAGGCGGCTTCGCTGTTCCTGATTCTCGACCGAACCCCGTAACACAAAATACGCCATGTAAACAAGCAATGCGATTGCGGCACCATTTTGCTTCGGATCGCCACTCCAGAAAGACCCCCACGTGTACCGTGCCCAAAGCATGCCGGTAAGCATTCCCAGGACACCAAACGCAACCCCGGTATTCGCATATTCTGTCGCTTTATAATCCTGATCAGTTGAGGGATTTCTCAAGTACAAAATGGAATGGTACATAGAAAAGGTGAAAAGCAACACCATGCCAAACCACATCGGAACGTGGAAATAAAGAGCCCTTACCGTTTCATTGAGAATATTCAGGCGCGGAACGTCGATAAGCATTCCTCCGATATGTACATAGAAAAGAATTACTACAGCCAGGATCTTGATCCAGTTTTTCATGCGCAGGCAGCCGGACTTCACCTGATGCAAGCCCCGCCAGTTTGTTTAACTTCGCCAAATATAGGGGAAGAGGATGTATGCAAGCGCCGTGAGAATGCAATTTATTGCCAGTAAATTAATAAGCTCGTCGTAGCTCGCGTCGCGTTGTATTCCATCAAGCGCATTCTTGGTGATGCGGATGGCCATCAGTAATACGGCGATGATGATTGGAAAGCTAAGCACTGCCATCAGGATGTTGCTGTTGTTGGCCCTCGACGCGATCGCAGATATGAGACTCAGTGAAGCGGAGAAGCCGCAGGACGTGAGGACAAGTGTAAGCAGGAACAGCGGCAAGTCCTGAACGGGGTTTCTGATGAAGAGAGAAAAAAGCAAGAACCCGACGACTGAGAGCGTTAAGCACAAGAGCGCGTTGTAGATAATCTTTGAGAGAATGATGGATTGGGAGCTGGCGATGCTATAATAGTAAATGGAGAGGCCTTTTTTCTCGCCAATAAAGCTTTTGGCAACACTGTTTATCACTGAGAAAAGGATCGCGAGCCAGAATAACGCTGACCACGTTGCCTCTGAGATGCTATTCCTGCGGAGGCTGAACGTGAGGTAACAGATGAAGATAAGGCTAAGCATGTAAAGCCCAATACCGGAAATCACAGACTTACGACGGAGTTCAAGGGTAAATTCTTTTTGAATGAGCTTAAAGATCATGGTGACCCCCTTATCTTTTAACGGAATCAGCCATATTC
>JANNPM010000117.1:0-2296 GCA_031400145.1 Chryseolinea sp.
TGAAGAGATATATTCGAGGGAGGGGCATTTTGATGTGGAGTCGCTGTACATCAGCATGAAAAATAAAAACTACCGGGTAAGTCGTGCCACCGTGTACAATACCCTGGATCTGTTGGTTGAATGTGATCTGGTCAGCAAGCACCAGTTCGGGAAGAATTTAGCGCAGTATGAAAAGTCGTATGGCTATAAGCAGCACGACCACCTTATCTGTACAGACTGTCATAAGGTCATTGAATTTTGCGATCCACGGATTCAAAACATCCAGAATACTGTTGCGGACATTCTGCACTTCAATGTTATGCACCATTCTTTGATACTGTATGCATCATGTTCTCGCGCGAATTGCGACAACAGAAAGCCTTTAAATTAATCTATAGCCATGACTTTTAAGCATGAAATCAAGAGCGGTAAGCTCATCCTGCGACTCACCGGAGATTTAATTGGTGAAGACAACGGTGCCTCGATCATTGGTGTGGTCAACGATGCTTTACTAGAGAAGATATTGAATTGCATAGTCGATATTTCGGGATTGCGCTACATTAATAGTTCCGGCATCGGTGTTCTGATCACCATCCTTACGAAGTTCAGAAACAAAGGCGGTGAGGTGTATCTGCTGAAGCCTTCCGAGAGTGTTCAAAAATTGCTGGTTATTACAAAGCTGAATGCTATTTTCCATATTGTGCAATCAGAGGAAGAGATATTTTAATAAGTAACCCTATTTTTTTATTAGTAATGTCGAAGGTAGACGTATTGTTAGGTCTTCAGTGGGGCGACGAAGGCAAAGGAAAGATCGTGGATGTTTTAGCGCCACGCTACGATGTTATAGCCCGCTTTCAGGGCGGCCCCAATGCAGGGCATACACTGGAATTCGATGGCATCAAGCACGTACTCCACCAGATACCTTCCGGAATCTTCCGCGCGGAAACAATAAATATTATCGGAAACGGTGTTGTGCTGGATCCTTTTGTATTTAAAGAGGAAATTGAAAAGCTTGAGCAATACAAGCTTAATGTAAAGGCCAACCTTTTTATTTCAAAGAAGGCCACGCTGATCCTGCCTACGCACAGGCTACTTGACCAGGCGTACGAAAAGGCAAAGGGTGACGGTAAGATTGGCTCGACGCTTAAGGGAATTGGCCCGACGTACCAGGACAAGATTGGACGTCAGGGATTGCGCGTTGGGGACATTCTCGCTGATAACTTCCTGGAGAAGTTTAATAAGCTGTCTGATATACATTTCAGGATTTTAAAGGATTATGATATAGCATATGACTGGACCGCGCTTGAAGCGCAGTTTTTGGATGCTGTCGGCTTTCTGAAAGGTTTCAATCTTATAGAAAGCGAATATTTTATAAACGGGCATCTCAAGGCCGGCGCTGCAATATTGGCAGAAGGTGCTCAGGGTGCGTTGCTCGACATTGACTTTGGAAGTTATCCATACGTAACCAGCTCGAATACCGTAACCGCCGGAGCATGCACAGGATTGGGCATTGCGCCGTGTCATATCGGTGAGGTATATGGAATATTTAAGGCGTATAGCACACGCGTTGGTGGTGGTCCCTTTCCGACTGAGCTTTTGAATGAAGATGGCGAGCTGATGCGAAAGGAGGGCAAAGAGTTTGGAGCTACTACCGGAAGGCCTAGACGCTGTGGCTGGATTGATCTTCCTGCCTTGAAATATTCCATTATGATTAATGGTGTGACGCAGCTGTTGATGATGAAGGCGGACGTGTTAAGTGTTTTTCCCGCAATCAAAGCATGCGTTCGTTATCAGTTAAAGGACGGCACGCAGACGGATTTGCTGCCGTATGAGCAAATCATTGACAAAATTCTACCTGTTTATAAAGAATTCAAGGGTTGGAGCATGCAGTTAAATTTGAACGGTGCATCGGTAGAAAATTTGCCTGACGAACTGAATGTGTATATAAAGTTCCTTGAAGACGAGCTCAAGGTTCCTATTACAATGGTTTCCACCGGTCCTGATCGGACGCAGACAATATGGCGTCAGCTGAAGCCGGCGTAATTTTTTTTGCCCGCACTTGCGCTGCTATTTCCAAACTGATACATTTGCATCCCCATTTAGAAGAAGTGGGTGAAATCGTATTGAAATCAGGGTTTTTTTGATTGTAGATTGAACTAATCCTCTGGTAATCTTGGCCGCCTTTTGGCGTGTTAGGTAACAACGTTCTTTGAATGGATGGAAATTGATAGCGGACCTGCGGGATGGTTTTGTGGTCCTTGATATTGATTCAGGGATTTTCCGGAGACGGGGGATTTTAGAATTGGTAGAGAAGGCT
>JANNPM010000121.1:0-6068 GCA_031400145.1 Chryseolinea sp.
TTCGATTGTGGTGATATTGATATGTCAAGGGCGTCTACCGTGATAGCGGCCGGCGTATTGGTGATCGTGAAAGTCTGGGAAGTAGCACAGCTGTTATTTGGCGTCACAAGGTCTGTCACCATCACGGTGTAACTTCCCAAAGGAAGGCCCTGGGCCGTCTGGTTGCTTGCCCCCGAAACAGAGCCCACCGTGGTGCCAAGCGGTGTGGTCGTTGTATTTCCCTCAAACCAGGAGATCGTATATTGTCCGGCAACCGGAGCGACGCCACCTACATTGATGGTGATCGAACCGTTGGGCGTGGAACCCGTACAATTTGTATTGTTGATCGTCGTGGCGGCCGTCACAACAGGATTCACATGCGTGTCCCCAATGGTGAATCGTGTCGATGCCGATGAACAGCTGGTCGCCGTGTTAGTCGCCTTTACATAATAGTTTATTAATCCTGCAAGGGGTGTTCCAACCGTGGCACCCGTTCCTGATGAAGGGATGACTGTAGCGCCATCACTTTCGTACCAGGTAAAGGTGTAACCCGTTGTATTACCTGCCCCTACATTATTGACGGTAACCTCGTTAACCGTCGCACTCCCGTTCACCGGACTGCAATTCGATTGGGGTGATAAGGCTATGTCAAGGGCGTCTACCGTGATTTTGGCCGGTGAATCAGCTACATTAAATGTGCTAATGATATAGCATCCTTCTCCCGGCGTGGCAATGTCTGTAATTTTTGCAGTGTATACGCCGCCCAACAATCCCTGAGCCTTTTCCTTATTAACCCCTGAAGTACTTCCAATGGTTGTTCCCAGTGGTACAGTCGTTCCGTTCCCTTCATACCATTGGATGATGAAATCCGTGACGGGATCTGTAACGGGATCAATTTGCAGTGTAATCGAACCGTTAGGTGTGGTTCCGGAACAGTTGGTGTTATTTAAAATCGTGCTTGTAACAGCCGGATTGACGAGCACATTGCCAATGGTAACCTGCTTTAACCCAAAACATTTCGTAACGGTATTGATAGCCTTAACGGTATAGGTACCCAAAGCCCGGTTTGTGATACTCGTCGCTTGCAGCAGAAAAACAGAAGTATCTGCACCGGAAAACCAGCGAAATTTGTAGCCTGTGGTCGTTCCACCCACGTTAGCAGATGCCGTGCCGTTTGGCGTCGCCGCATCACAACTCGTCTGATTCGTCGAGGTTGCAGTTACGACCGGAATGGTTGTGTTGTCAAGTACCTGGACAACGCTCCGGGCGGACGCGCAACGCGTGAACTTGTTCACTGCGACCACGGTATAATACCCCGCGCCGACGCCACTGTATGTTGCTCCCTTGTAATCAGATGCCAGTGTGTCAGGTGTCCCTATATTTCCTTTAAACCAATAAAATGTATATGATACCGCAGGAGTGGCTGTGGCAGTGACTTCACCATTAAGAGGCGAGCACTTTGTAAGGTGTGAAATGACAGTTGCCGAACTGATCACGGGTGTGACAATGACATCATCTACGGTTACTACTTCCGTATCGACACACCCATTGGCAGTATTGGTAGCTTCCACTGTATATACTCCCTTTGCGAGGCCTGTGACTGTAGCGGCAGATGCGATATTTGCAGGAAGTGTATTGTTTCCCTTGAACCATTTGAAAGTATAGCCCGTTGTGCCGCCTGAAACACTTGCACTAGCCGAGCCGTTAGGAGAAGCACACGATGTTTGCTGTGCAATTACGCTGGCGGAAACCGGAGCCGTAGTTGAGGAGCCGACAGTGACGGTGTATGGTTCAGATTTACAGCCGGTCGTTTTGTGCTCGGCAATGACGGTGTAGTTGCCCGCGCTGATGTTCGCGTAGGAAGCTCCAGGATAGTCTGCCGCGGGTTTCACACTCGCTCCTATATACCATGCAAAATTGTAGTTAGATGTATTTCCTCCAACATTCGCAGAAGCGCTGCCGGAATTTGCAGGATTACATTTTGCGTCGGTACTCGTCGCAGTAACCAGCGGTTGCACGGTTTTATCTGTGACCTTTGACGATGCAAGGATCTGGCAACCCGTCGCTTTTTCTGTGACGAGCACTGAATAGGTAAGCGCTTTAATGTTCGTCAGCGTATCGCTGGTGGACAATGTCGGACTTGTTCCGAAAACATTCCCTTCAAACCATTGGTAAGTAAAGTTTCCGGAAGGAGCGCCTCCGTTTAATACCACTTTCATTGCCCCGTTGGGATTCTTGCAGTCCGAATACGCGCTGACCTCGCTGATCACAGCAACTATACTCCTGGCCTGATCGGCAATGACAACTTGCGTCGAAGTGGAACCGCACTTTACTCCCTTATGATAAGCGATTACGGAGTACGTTCCTGCAGCCAGGCCCGAATAGACCGCGCCTTTAAAGGCCGCCGTTGCTGTGTCACCGACGGTAGGGCCCTTGAACCAGTAGAACGTATAGTTGGCAGTCACTTTAGTAGTGCCAACGAGTTTGTATGCCTCAGCTGCACCGTTATCCGGAGTTGCACTTGTTCCGCATTTGATATTATTGGAAATCACCGCAGCCTGAATAGCAAAAGGCGTAGGGTTCACCGATGCTGATACGATATTATTTTTGTATTCACATTCAGCGAACGTTGAATTCGGCAACGTGATCGGCGATGGGACAGAGGATCCATTGTCATTAAGCACAACATAAAGCGTAAAATTATTGCCGGTGCCCTGTACAGAGAGGTTCGTCAATGAAACCACCGAGCCAACATTAAACTTACTTAATTCGATGTTAATCGTATTGAGTTTCAGTGCGCCGGCAAGCCGAGGGTCGCCCTGATAGAAAGTAATGGGCAACGTTCCCGATAGCGCCAGATCTCCGACATTCCTGATATCGAGCGACACGGTAAAATTCTGGTCTGGACAAGTCGGCGGTGTTATCTTTACCGAGGCCGCATCATAAGTAATATCAGCGGATGCGTAGGTCGGACATCCTTTTGAATCAAGATATGGGGATTGATTAAGAAAGGTATTAAGCGGACGGTTGGATCCAGGTGTCCCTGCGCACCCACCGGTCGAAAATACCAAATGGTGCTCCTGTTGAATACGGGGGATGGTAAGATCGTCATTGACGTTTACATTAAAGTAGGCGTGTTGGTTCCATACTTTTCGTGCAGGCATCCACGCCGCAAGAGGCTTGCCATTGATATCAAAGCCTGATTTATAAGTTCTGATCTGACCGTTTGGCCTGTTAGCGTCGACGCTGACCACGTCAGCGTCGTTCGTCGCGCAAGAAACACATATTTCAGTCGACCCGTCACCGTCGACGTCGGCAACGACTGGATACTCATTCGCTGTTCTCGATTTGCATGGAACTGAGGTGGATACCATGCCTGTCTTACCGTTTATTATATATAAAGATTCCTCATCGCGATAAACGATTTCGACTGCGTTGTCATTGTTAAAATCAAATACTGTGGTACTTGTATATCCGGACGTGGCTTCTTTTATTGTTAGTGCCGGCCAAAGTAAAGTGAAATCCTCTTTGAGGGCAAAAAGTTTACTGCCTGAGACAAACATTGCGTTTTGTTTGCCATCTCCATCAATATCGCCAATGTTTACTCGCCCAGTTCCATGCACCCAACTAGGATTTGGTTGATAGGTTTTATAGGAGGTGTTTTTTACATCCCACAGGAAGACGGCGGTGGTCCCGGTGGTTGTACCGAGGGCACCACTCATGACGACATCCAGTGATCCATCCAAATTGTAGTCGGCGACACTGGTAAGCGACGTAATGTACCCCCAACCGTTTTTCTTCGCTCGATAATTGGACGCGGCAGGAATGCTCCTCTCCAAAGAAAGGGTTCCGGCATTCACTGTTCTCGCGCCCAGGTCTACCCCATAAATATTACCACCTAAAACCAATTCAAGGCCCGCGCACTTGGTACAGGCAGCATTGTCCAGAATGTCAACGGCTACCGGACCAGCATCAATAGACTTCCAATCGCCACTACCTTGAAGCAGGGTTGTACCGGTCGCGGCATCGAGAATTTCATTACGATAGTATAGTTCGACTTTGCCATCTTCGTCAAAATCGGCAAGGCCCATTGTAATGGGCTCTTCGTATACCTGCTTTCGCCAAAGCAAGTTGCCTTTGCAATCCCAGGAGGAAATAAAGAACGGGGCAGCATAGTTTTCTGCAATGAAAATTTCCGCGCAGTTATCGTTATTGATGTTACCAATAGTATGGTCATAATTTGACGGTGTCCCTGTAGTGTTGACTGAATATTTGATGGCAAGAGTTTTTCCATCCAGGATAAACATTTTCTTGTCACTCTCATGCACGGTGACTACCTCTGGAATGCCGTCATTGTCCAGATCGCCAACTACCAATCTGCCTGAAGTCCAGTTTGTGCGATTAGGAGATCTTGCCCCAATGGTCATCCCGAAGTTTGCCAATCCCACAGGAGGTGTCTGGCAGGCTTTATCACGTCCTACATAAAAGTCTTTACATGAAACACTGTTTGCACAATTTCCGTCAAAGCAATCGATGAATTCGTCTCCGTCGTCATCAATGCCATTGCTACAATTTACTTCCTGGGCGCTGGCCTGGTATGCAAACCATAGCATGGGAAGTAATAATAAGAGTTTTTTCATAAAGCCAAGCCTGCGCTTGTTTGTCGCACGGTAACAAAAACACACGCCTAAAAAATGGAAAGAACATTAAAATGATGGATGCACCCCGCAGCGCCTTCTTCCCAGTCGTACATCAATACCGAAACTATGGCGTAGGTATCCAATTAAAAAATTTCCTCTCTCAGCGAATATTGTTTTGATGTAATAATTGGAATGTAATGTTAAACTATCGGCATTTTTTTATCTGGACCTTTATACTGTCAAAGAATTTTAATAGCTATTTCTCAAATATCTGCTGGAATGAAACAAGTTTTATGGATAAGTGTTCTTGCGGTGATGCTCACTGTGGTTGGCGTTGGCGCTTGCAACGGACAGATTATACGCGTTGGGGTCAACGGGGGGCCACAATTGTCCTGGTTCAAGTCCGATGATCCTAAATACCGGGCAGTTGCGGATATCCATCCCGTGATCGGATTTCACGCTGGCGCGGTCGTTTCTTTTAAAGTGAAGGATCGTTATTTTCTGACAACCGAGCTCATTTACTCGCAGAAGGGAAAAGTTGCCACAGGTAAGATTGACCCTGATTTAAACGATAAAGTCACCTACCGTCACGTCGATCTTCCAGTGCTGTTTGCTTATCATTTTAAAGGCCGCATTGCCAAAACACGAGAATTTAAGTGGTATGTGAACGCCGGTCCTAATATCAGTTACTGGTTAGGCGGTCACGGTGTTATTGAGTCTGGCGACATCAAAGAAAATCACCTTTCCGAGTTGAAATACCGGATCAAGTTCGGCGAGCGTCCGGATCAAAACGATATCGATATACTCTATATCAAGGACGCGCAACGCATTCAATTTGGTATGAACGTCGGGGCTGGCATCGTGTTGGAGCCCGGCGGCAACAGAAAGGTGATGGTAGACCTGCGCTATGAAATTGGTCACACACGCGTCGGCACGCCTGAAAGCTCGCAGTTTCTTGTCCCTGCCGATTACCAGGACAATTTGAAAGGCAGAAACAAAGGCCTTAGGCTATCAATCGTGTATTTGCTAGAGTTTAGCACCAAAAGTGCAGACATCAATAAGGGCAAGAGTGCCACGAAACAGAAATTTTAAAACAATGCTATCAGTGTACGCTTTCCCACATTTGTGCAAGACGTGTACCATGCACCTGGGATGGTTACTTTATCACTTCGGGGGGCAATAGCTCTTCTTGTATTTTTCCATCCTTTAAGGACACAAAATAATTTCGGTTTTCGGCATTGAGTGACACGGACTTCTTCATCACGCCGTTCACGAACAGCAGGCCGGCCATGTCGTCACACGCGTAGCCAGCTTTGAGCTTGTTGCTCAATATCAGTTCGTGGTATAAGGGCTTTCTTGCTGCTTCTTTTAGATAATGCGGCGAATGGCTATAGTTCAGGAAACCAAGTCCCTCAACTATAGTCAGCTTTTTGGGTCGTGAATCAGTGG
>JANNPM010000156.1:0-9963 GCA_031400145.1 Chryseolinea sp.
AGTATAGGTGCTCTGCGTCCTCTGCGGCTCTGCGGTGGATGAATCTACAGCTTGTGATGAAGGAGGCTCTATGATCGGCTCGCTTGCGGCGCTGCTCGGCTTTCAGCTGCTGGGGGAGGTGCTGGTGCGCAAAAAATACAATGGCTCGTTGTCGGGAGAGCATGGCGACGGGCGCTTGCGCGGAGAGTTTATTCCTTTAATGATCGGAGATCACAACTACGGCCTCATTCACGACTTAAAAAAAAGCTGGGATCCGAACAATATATTTAATCCGGGAAAGATCGTTGAAACACCTCCGATGGATACCCATCTGCGATACGAAAGCGATCAGGGAACGCGGCAGTTTGATACCATACTGGATTTTTCGGAGACCTTCGGCATCCTTCGTGCAGCCGAGCAGTGCAACGGTTCGGGTGACTGCCGGAAAACAGAGATCAGCGGCGGTACGATGTGTCCCAGCTACATGGCTACACGCAACGAGAAGGAAACCACCCGTGCCAGGGCAAACATCCTGCGCGAAATGATCAGGAGTACGGACAAACCCAATCCCTTTGCCCAGGAGGAGATCAGAGAAGTTATGGACTTGTGTCTTAGCTGCAAAGGTTGCAAGTCTGAATGTCCATCTAACGTCGACCTTGGTAAACTAAAGCAGGAATGGCAATATCAGTATTACAAGGAAAAAGGTGTTCCGTTTCGCAGCAGGCTTATTGGGAACTTCAGCCTTGCTATGAAATTCGCCTCTATAATACCTTGGGGATACAGGATTTTGTTCGGCAATGCGATATCAGGAAACCTTGCCAAGCGCATTATCGGCTTCGCACCGCGGAGAAGCATGCCTGAGATCGCTGAAATTACGTGGAAAAGGTGGGTAAAAACTGAATTCAAACCAACGGTAGTTAAACCAATCAAGACGGTGTACGTTTTCGTGGATGAATTGTTGAACTATAACGAGTCAGAAATTGGAATAACTACGGTAAGGCTATTGGATAAGTTGGGATATGCGGTAAAATGCATATCTCATGCTGACTCAGGCCGAAGTTTCCTTTCAAAAGGACTCCTGATTGAAGCGCGAAAGCTTGCCAGACGAAATGTTGGTATCTTTCGAAACGTCATCAGCGCCGATACGCCCTTGATTGGGGTCGAGCCATCTGCGATTTTAACGTTCCGTGACGAATATCCGGATCTGTTACGCGGAGACGCGAAAGCGGACGCAAGACATATTGCAGCGCACACGCTGATGATTGAGGAGTTCCTTTCGAAGGAAATGGAAGCAGGCAATATCAAGCCTGATCGCTTTAAGGATCGCAAGGCGTTGATCAAAGTGCACGGGCATTGTCAGCAAAAGGCACTGTCGTCTTTGGCGCCAACAAAAAAGATTCTCACGCGGCTTGGAAACAATGAAGTTCATATCATACCCTCAGGCTGCTGCGGAATGGCAGGATCATTCGGTTTCGAAAAGGAACATTACGATCTTTCAATGAAAATTGGTGAGCTTGTGCTCTTTCCAACGGTGAGAAAGCAGCCCGGGGATGTGATCATCGCCGCATCAGGCACAAGTTGCAGGCATCAGATAAAGGATGGAACCGGAAGGACGGCAATGCATCCTGTCCAGATCCTTTGGAATTCATTGTTGTAGCTTAGCATCACGGCATGATGCAAGCTATTGAGCAGGTTTACCTGCTTCGACTTTTTTCCGGAAAGACTCAAGCGTCAGTGGTTTATAGATGATATCTTCGAAGCCCGCATTCTTAAGTTCCAGGACCTGCTTGTCATCCACGTAATTTGACAATACAAATGGTCTGGCGGACTTTTTGAGGATTGACGAGATCTCCGTCAACACTGTCGTTGCATATATCCCTGGTCCGAGGTAATAATCAATCAGCATAACATCAAAATCATTATGCCTGGCCCAAGCGATGGATTCTTTCATCGATGTGAAGCCTTTTACTTCATATTCAAGGCTCAGGATCTTGCTAGTAATGAAAAGATCAAGCTCTTCATCATCGACAACTAATATCTTCACGATGGAAAATTTTTATTAAAACACAATTCTTGTCAGAATCAACGCTCTCAAATGGTGAGGATACAGACCTTAACGTCATCGGGTATCAGCGTCTCTTTTTCTTTCTCAGCTTTTTGAAAGGATCGAAGCTAATGGAAGTCTTTCCATTCTTGTCGGGTCGCACCCTTAGGAAGACGCTGGCTCCTGCCTTGGCATCGACCCCAATGTTTTCCGGAGCAATATCCTGATCACGCTTCTTAAGGTTGTTTAGCGGCACCTGAATGCTCAGATCAGTGCTGTCCCGCAGATCATACCGCCCTTCTATAAACATGGTCAGCACGGTAGATTCTATTTCCATACGGCTTATGTCGAGCATAGTTCCGCGCATGTCGATGGAGGAGGTTATTTCACCAAATTGCACGTCGGAAAAATCCCGCCCCTTCAGAAGAAAATTACTTAAGCGCTGCATTGGCTCAAATTTTTTCAACCTTCCATCCTTTATGGTGAAATTTGCCTGCGCCCTTAAATTCGGCATCAGCAGCACGAGCTTATCGTTTACCTCAGCCTCAAGGTGCAGGTCAAGGCTAATCTTTCCATCTACGTGATCGTTTCGAAAGGTTGTTTGGTTGAAATCATTGAAGCAGTAAAAGAATTGCTTTAGTCCGACATCATCTAACCTGGCATCTATTACGATTGGATTCACGTCTCTTTCCAGATCAGTTACACGTAAATTAAGTGCGACCTTTCCATCGGCGAAGTTCATGCCTGCATCCTTGATGAAAAACTGATCGTTAGCCAGCATTATCTGACCTCTGACCATTGTGGCCTTAAATGTCTTGTTAATAAATTCTTTGACATCAAAGTCAAGCCTGAATTCGAGCTCGTTGCTGATGCGATCAACCATGGTCGCTATTCGCTTTTTGGACGCAGCCTTTTTGGACCGTGAGCTCCGGCCCTTTCTTGCCAGTAGCAGGCTTGTCATGTCCAGTCGCGGCGATGAAATCTTTAATCTCACCTTGCCTGTTTTTCTTGGATTGACAAAAAATGGAATGAAGTCGGTAACCGTCCCGCGCACCGCGATTGCGTCCTTATTCAGCGTCAGATTCATTTTTTTTATGTCGAATTGCTTTTCTGTGAACCTGAAGTCAGCCTGTAGTCCTTTCACCGTGGCCTTCCTTTCCTGAAAAAGTACTGACCCGTCCGAGATGCTGGCTTTGCCAGCGAGTTTCCCTTCGTATTGCGAACGGTTTTCATCAAGGTATTCCCGGAGCTTTCCCGAATAGGTGAAAGTCGAAACAAAATGACCACCCGTCAATCTTATTTTCGTGGAATCAACATTGTCGTTCAACCGCTTAAGATCGGCGTTGAATGTTGCGGCCAGGTCAACCTTGGGATCGCGCAGATCGCTCAGCGTTGCTTTGGCCTCGACGTTCAAATTATTTGTAACCGCCTTGAGATGCGTAAATTGCAGTTGTGAATTACTGTCGTCATTTGGCAAGTCGGAATTCATATGGTTGTGAAATGTTCCTATGGCATCCATTTGTTGAAACGTCAGGTTTCCAAACGACGCATTGCTGTTTTGGAAGGAGAAAGCAATGTCAAGCGCGGGCTTTACTCCGGATTCAAGCACGCCTTGAATGTTAACTTTTATCTTCAATGGCTGCTCGACGAAATATTTTCCCAGTTTCTTCGCGAGGCTGTCGGGAAGTATGGATAGTCCCTCGGCATAATTCATCCTGTCTGATTGAATGTCCAATGTAAATCCTGCGGGATCATTAAAGAGGAAAGATCCCGAAAGTTCGATACTTGAGCGGTCAAATATGAGCTTGGACGTATTTAACGTGACATCTCGTCCTGTCGAATCGAGTTCGATATTGAGGTCAGCCAGCGTATTCTTGTTCTTAAGGAATGTACCTTTGGCAGCATTGAGCATCAGTCCCTCAAATGTCATATTTCCTTCCACATGCAACGAGGTATTTGTGCCGGCTGACGCGATTGTATTTTCTGTACGGACAAAATGAACACCGAAACTCTTTTTTTTCAGAGAATCATAGTATATAAGTCGAACATCTTGCAGATTAATTTCTTTCGAATCAGTGACCCTTAGCCTCCCGGTTGACGGGCGTGCACCGGCAAGCCGTCTCTTAAATACATTTGTATTGCTGTAACCATCAACGGTTCGAAAGACAAACACCTCGCCGTGTTCAATGTCGATCGTTTTGATGCCGACCTCTTTTCGCAAAAGCTTGAGCGGTGATATGTTGATGTCGATTCGTCTGGCCTTTAAAAATGCGCGCTGAAACCTGTCGTACTCGGGGCCCCTGAGATAGATGTCTTCGAGCGTAATTGTAATTCTGGGAAAATTATGCAACATGGTAATGTGGTAATCACCGATATTCAGATCACCGTTCACGGTCTCTTTTAGTCTTTCGTTAATCGATGCAAGAATCTCCTTTTGATATATTTTTACAACGATCAACGTAATAGCTGCCAACGTTGCCACTCCTGCCGCAAAATAGGCTGACCACTTCAGTATTCGTTTCATATCACAGGAAGACTGCCATCATCACGTTTATCAACCGGTCACGGAATGGGCAAGTTATCCGAAAGTAGCGCTAAAAAACAAAAAACCCTCTACTCATTTCAAGCGAAAGTATATTATATTTAATAGCCTGTCAATGCAATAAGTTAATATCCGGTATCTGTATTTGTCAGCAGGAATTCAGCACGCCTGTTCAGCTGGTGATCTTCTTCAGAACAATTGCCGCCCAGACAAGTGACGGCGGGTCGCGATTCGCCAAAAGCTTTCTGAACTAACCTGGCCGTCGAAACACCCAGATCGCCAATGAACTTGCCGACAGCCGCAGCTCTTCTTTCAGAAAGGCTCAGGTTGTAATTCTCCACACCGCGTTCATCCGCGTGGCCGCGTATTGAAAGCTTGTATCCGACTTCGCGATCCAGCACCTGCTTTACATGTATCAGCCGGGCCTCATCTTCGGCATCAAGGTTATACTTATCGAACTCGAAATAGATATTGCGCAGGTACAATGGTGTGACATTGCGCATTCCTTTGGAAGCGAGCATTGACTCCGGATTTCTCTTTAACGCTTCAAGCGTTCCCTTTCCAAGCAGTTTATCACCGCCGGGAGTTTCGAGATAAAGTTGACCGTCATCCTCCGTCATTTGATAAAGGGATTGACCATCGGTGACGTATGCCTTAATTTTCCCTTCGTCGGTATCTAACAAAAGAAGTGTGCCCGGGTTACCCTGAAGCGGTATGAAAGGAGTATTGCCAGTTCCGGTTTTGATAAGTCCTGTGCCCTTATCGCGAAGGACCACTGCAAATTTCTCAACATCGGGTCCTTTGGCCGGAATGTGAAGCTCTTGTAACGACAAATCGTAATCAACATGGTTAACGCTGACGTTATAAGATGCGTTGCGTTCTGCCAGGAAAGTGAGAATACCCTTGTATGCCTTTGTGGTGATATTTTCTCCGGTTGCCTTGTTTACTACGATGGCCTGATATCCTGCGACTGGCTTTCCGGATGAGGAGGTCACCAAGCCCATTGCGAGTACCGAGTTTACGCGGTCACTAAAGGCAGGTACGGGATGAATGATATCCGCTTTGCCTGTTCCACTTTCCGCCATGCCCGAATGCATACCCGAAAGACCGTCTTTAGATCCAATAACAACATAGGCCGTTCCTAGTTTCAGATCAAAATCAACATTACCTTCTGAATCTGCGAGAAGGTCCTGATCCTGATCTCCGAGGGTTATGATCTTGACATCGGCATTTGCAAGCGGCGTGTTGTCCTCGGCGCGGAATACCCTGGCTGCCATCTTGATAACATCCTGCTGCGTTGAAAGAATAATGGTGAATCGTTTGGTTCCCTGATCATTTTCAGCGATCTCAAGCATGTAGCTTGCCTTGTGACCAAGCTCATGTTCAACTTCAATAAGATAACGATGTCCTCTATCACCGCGGAATGTGATGATCGATTGGTCACCAGGGTGGTTGAATTTCTGATCGGTGGTCTCGTCGCTTATGTTGATAACTGATGCATTTTGTGGCAGTCCTTCCTCATTCTTGATCAACCCGATACATGTTACCCTTGCATTATCCCGATAACCGGGAATATTATGACGCTTGCTCGAATCGGCGATGTCCGAAACCATCCCTATAATGTCATCCTTCGTTCCGATAACAATGTATGCTTCATCAACCGGCACGGAGAAATTAAAGTCGCCATTGTTATCCGCCGTAAGCTTGAGATCGTGACCGCCATTCGTAATAACCTGAACGCTGGCGCCATCCAGAGGAGCTTTCGAAACACCATCGTAGATGTGCGCGAGCAGATTTATCTTTGGATCCCTCTTGCGAAAGAAAAAAATATCATCGTTTCCGTCTCTGGCTGATGCGAAATAGCCGGTAAAGTGCAGGGAATCAGTGATCAGAGAAAAATCATCTGCATGGGAGTTAATGGGATAACCTGGATTTTGCGGCGGCGTGAAGCCGTTTTGGGAAAGACTGCTTACAAATATGTCAAGTCCACCCATACCGCCGTGCCCGTTTGAGGCAAAGTAAAGTGACGTCCCAATGAAGAAAGGGAAGGCCTCATCCTCCGTGGTGTTAATCGTGGGGCCGACGTTTACAGGCGTGCCCCAAACTCCATTGATGCGCGCAACTCGGTAGATGTCATTTCCCCCATATCCGCCCGGCTTATCGGAGACAAAGTAAAGTATCTTGCCATCCTCGGTGATGGAGGGATGCGAGTAGGAGTATGAAGCATTATTGAATGGCAGCGGGCTTACATCCCACGTTGCTTTGCCGGGGTTGTATTTTGCATCGTAGAGTCCGGGATGAAGCTCGTAGACATCCTCCCGGCCTGCTACCTGAACACGCTGATTCCGGTTGAGGATCATGCACTGAAAGCGATTGTAAAAACTTGCGGGACCATCGTGGTGCCGGGTATTCAAATCTTTCTCAAATAGTTCAGGTTCGCTGAAGGTCTCATCCTTTTTATTGCTGAAGTAAAGATTCAGGAAATTGGTATTATCCCAGTGGTATTTTTTCTTCATGGCGCCTTCCGATCGCGAAGATGTGAACACAATTCCATCTTTGAAGAAGACAGGTGAGAATTCAGCCAAGTTGGAATTTAGGGGCAGCTTACGAATTCGATATAGTGATGAGTCACGATAGAATTTTTCAAAATTACGCACATCCGAGAGTGCATTTCGTGTAAGGTTTGCGTTAGGATTCTTCTGGAGCATCTGTTCGAGAAGCGAATCTGCCTGGGCTATCTTCTTTTGCGCGATCAGCGATTCGGCAAAAAGGTAATAGTCGTTGTCTGAAAAGTCGCCACGGTTGGCGGAAGCCTTTCTAAACCACTTTTCAGCAACGGCCGGGTAGTTGATCTTATCATAGCACTTGCCCAGCTGCAGCATCAAATAACCCGGTTGCTTCGTTTTCTTCAACGCCTTTTCATAGTAATCCGCCGCAAACTGGTAGTGATGATGGCGGTATAAGGAGTCGGCCAGATCGCGATATGCGTTGCTGCCGTGTTGTGCAAACCCCTGAAATGTGATCGAAAAAAGTAAAAGCAATAAAAATGCTATGCGTTTCATCTTAAAAGTATCTGGGTGAGAATACAATGTTCTTGTTTTTTCTAATCCTGTAATTAATAACAATTTCATGCGTGCCTGCCTGCGTAGTGGCGAGGGCTGAAGTAGGATAACCGTAAGAGTATCCTATGTTGAACTGGTTGTTTATTACGAGTTCAAGCAGTCCGTCGATGGCGTCGTTCATGCGATAGCTTACACCCACCCAAAGAATTTCATGAAACAGCACGTTGACGTTAAGATCATACTGAAAAGGTCCGCCTTCCTCCCAGCGCAACAAAACGTTCGGTTTTAACTTCACGGCTGGGCTAATGTCGAACACGTGGCCAGCACCAAGGAAATAGTGTCTTGTCTGCCTGGCGGTATTTGCATCCTGGCTGTTCCAACGATTATTTATCAGTGTTGGCAGCGACAATCCGACGTAGCTTCTTTTGGAATAATAGTATGCGCCGATTCCCAGGTTAGGCAAAAATCTGCTCTCATTGATCGCGAAGGTTGGATCTGCCGAATTATTCGACGTCACCACATTTGCATCCATCAGATCCGCCTGGTAATAGGTCATTCCAGCCTGGGCACCGACTGCAAGTTTACCATTCCTGGAAACTGGAATCCGGTAAGCGTATGTTCCGTATACCATATACTGGCTGGTTACCCCAACGTTGTCGTGCATCAACATGGCGCCAGCGGCAGATCTGGAGAATTTTATGGGTGAATGGATTGACGCAGTTTCGGTGCGTGGTGCTCCCTTAAGGCCGGTCCATTGCGTACGTGAGGCCGCCGTGGCGGTCATGGACTCATGGCTTCCGGTATACGCCGGATTGATCACCAGGCCATTGAACATGTACTGGCTGAAGAGTGAATTCTGTTGTCCGAACGACGGCACTGCCATTAGCAGTATCGGTAACAAGGTCCACAAGAAGCGGGAAATTTTCATTTTATTTCTATTGATAGAGTAGTTTTATTCGATAGATTATCTGACGATCATTACAAAACCACTGAGCATCTTTATCTCGCCACCAACTTCAAGCATGTAGTAGTAGGTGCCCTGATCCAGCAACTTACCCGCCTGCTGGCCGGAATTGGCGCGCCCATCCCACGGAGCAACATTATTTTCATAATGATCCTTCCTGTAAACCAACAAACCCCACCTGTCGAATATCTTTACGTTATTGTTCGGGTAATTCTCGATACTAAGGATGTACCAGGTGTCATTGTTACCGTCGTTATTCGGAGAGAAGCCTTCCGACACGGTTAGTGGATTATATATATATTCGATCGTGACGATTGCTTCATCGGTAAGGCCGGTGGGATCACTGATCGCGTAAGTAAAGGTCACCACTCCTGAAGTAGTTCCCGCAGGTTGGAAAACGATCTTGTTATCCACGATTTTTGCTGAACCCATGTTGGGTTGGGAAACAGAGATGATCGTCAGTTCCTCATTGGTATTATCGGCATCGTAATCATTTGCAATCACATCGATCGGAATATCCAGCAGGAAGCGGTGAACAATAGCATCGTCTACGGCATGCGGTGCGCGGTTCGGAGGGATGACTGTCACCGTCACTGTACCGGGCAAGCTATTGAGACCGTCCGGATCCTGAATCAGGTAGGAGAAAGAATCTTCACCCAGAAAATCAGTTACCGGAGTGTAGTTGATAACGCCCGATCCGCTGAGCACTATTGTACCGTGTGCGGGATTTGTCAGGATCACCACCGAAGTTGTGATTACCGTATCATCGACGTCGTAGTCATTGTCGGTGACGTGAATGTCTACTGGTGTATTTTCCAAAGTCGTGGCTGCATCGTTGGCCGCTACCGGAGCATCATTTGCACGACCGAGGTGGCAAGGCCGGTCGCGGCATCGGGGTTGTTCAGGACTTCGAGGTCGGCCGGAAGGTAGGTGGGCGACGGATCGCCTGCGATCCATACCAGCGGCAGGCCGGTGGCTTGCGCTGCGGCAAGGGCGTGCAGCGCCAGCGGTTTTCCCGCGAGCATCGCGCCAAGCTTGTCTGCACCGAAGCGGGTAGCGCGGCCGGCGCCGAGGATCGCGAGGAGCGGCGGCAGGGCCATTGCCGCGTGGTGCGGGAAGGGACCGGGCGTGTCCAGCCCCGACAGCGACTGGCCCCGGCGTTCAGGCCGGGACGAGCAGTTCTGCTTCGTGCGTGGCGACGGCGCGTTCGAGCGCGGCAAGGAACTGGTCGGTCGCCTTTTCCCACGTAAAGCGGGCGCCGTAGATGGCGGCGGCCGAACGATCGAGCCGCACGGCTTTGCCGATCGCGACGGCCAGATCATCGTCGAGCGCGGCGAAGGTGGCGGGCATCCGGTGCGGGCCGCCGCGTCCG